>CAIYGK010000576.1 GCA_903925725.1 uncultured beta proteobacterium
AGGCCTGGCGGCGCTTTGGCCGGCACAAGATGGCGTTGCTGAGTCTGATCCTGCTGCTCACCATGGTGTTGCTGGTCATCCTGGGCCCGATGGTCTGGAAAGTGGCGATCAATGATATCGACTTCACGGCGCGCCTGAAGCCTCCGTCCTACGCGCATCCACTGGGTACCGACGATCTGGGTCAGGATTTGCTGGCCCGGATTTTGTACGGCGGTCGCATCTCTTTGGCGGTGGGTCTGGCGGCGATGGGAATGGCGCTATTGGTGGGTGTGACCATCGGTGCGGTCGCCGGCATTTCGCGTGGTGCGGTCGATGCGGCGTTGATGTGGCTGACCGACCTCTTTCTGTCACTGCCGCAGTTGCCCTTGTTGCTGCTGCTAATCTATCTGTTCAGGGAAGGCCTGAAGGTCATGTTCGGTCCGGAGGTAGGCGTCTTCCTCCTGATTGTTCTGGTGATCGGCGGCTTTCGCTGGATGCCGGTGGCGCGTTTGGTGCGCGCCCAGTTTTTCTCGCTGCGCGAGAAGGAATATGTCGAGGCGGCGCGTGCGCTGGGTGCTTCCACATTGCGCCAGGTAGTGCGGCACATCCTGCCCAATACCCTGGGTCCGGTGATCGTCGCTGGCACCATCGACGTGGCGGCGGCCATTATTGCCGAGTCCACCCTGTCGTGTCTGGGGCTGGGCTTTCCGCCCGATATTCCGACCTGGGGCCGCATCCTGTTTGATGCCAAGGACTACATGGACGTGGCACCCCACTGGGCCATGTTTCCCGGAATTGCGATTTTCCTCACGGTCCTTACCATCAATTTCATCGGTGACGGCCTTCGTGACGCGCTTGATCCGCGCAAGGTGATGTGAACGTGACGCAGCGTCTGCTCGAGATTCGCGGCCTGAAGACGCACTTCAAGACCGATGACGGTTGGCTGCATGCGGTCGATGGCGTCGATATCGGCATTGACCGCGGTGAGACCGTGTGCGTGGTGGGCGAGTCGGGTTGTGGCAAGTCGGTGACGGCAATGTCGGTGCTCAAATTGCTGCCGATGCCGCCGGGTCGCATTGTTGCCGGTCAGATCCTCTGGCAGGGGCGCGACATCGTTCCGATGCAGGAAGATGCGATGCAGAGAATCCGGATGAAGGAGATTGCCATCGTCTTCCAGGAGCCGATGACTTCGCTGAATCCGGTCTATACGGTGGGCGAGCAAATTGCCGAGGGTCTGCGGCTGCACGAGGGACTGGATCGAAGGCAGGCACTGGAACGTGCGGTCGAGATGCTCAAGCTGGTACGGATTCCGACGCCGGAGCGGCGTGTCCATGACTTTCCGCATCAGTTTTCTGGCGGCATGCGCCAGCGCGTGATGATCGCGATGGCCTTGTCCTGCAAGCCACAGCTGTTGATTGCCGACGAGCCAACCACAGCGCTCGATGTCACGATCCAGGCGCAAATTCTGGACCTGCTGGCCGAACTCAAGGTGGAGTTGGGCATGGCCATTCTGCTGATTACCCACGCGATGGGCGTGGTGGCCGAGGTGGCGCAGCGAGTGGTCGTGATGTACGCTGGCAAGGTGGTCGAGGAAGCGGTGGTCAGTGAACTTTTTGCGCATCCGCGTCACCCATATACCCAGGGTCTGATCCGCTCCATTCCGCGCATCGACAGTGCACTGACGAAGAAGGTCCGGCTTGAGACTATTTCCGGCACAGTGCCGAAACTGATTGCTCCGCCCGAGGGTTGCCGCTTTGCGCCGCGCTGCAAATTTGCTACGCCGGCCTGCACCCAAACGACGCCGGCTTTGCGGCAGGTGGCACCGGGGCACAAGGTGGCCTGCATTCTTGATACGGGCTCGCCATGACCGAACCCCTGCTGAAAGTTGACAAACTGGTCAAGCACTTTCCGATCACGGGCGGTGTGCTCGGACGCGTGGTTGACAAAGTGCATGCGGTGGACGGTGTCAGCTTTGAGCTCGACGCGGGTCAGACCCTGGGTGTGGTGGGTGAGTCGGGTTGTGGCAAGAGCACCACCGGGCGCTGCATTCTGCGATTGATCGAACCGACTTCGGGTGAGGTCTGGTTTGAAGGCAAGAATGTCACTGCCATGGGCAAGACCGAGTTGCGCGGTATGGCGCGCGACATGCAGATCATTTTTCAGGACCCTTATGCCTCGCTGAACCCGCGCATGACAGTGGGCGCCATTGTGGGTGAGGCGCTGATCATCCATAAGTTGACAAAAACGGCTGGTGAGTATCAGGACCGGATCGTCGAGTTGCTTGAGACAGTGGGCCTCAGTGCGGACCAGATGCGGCGCTATCCGCATGAGTTCTCCGGTGGCCAGCGCCAGCGTATCGGCATTGCGCGCGCACTGGCAGTGAGCCCGAAGCTGGTGGTGTGCGATGAAGCGGTGTCAGCGCTGGATGTGTCGATCCAGGCGCAAGTCATCAACCTGCTCGAAGACCTGCAGGACAAGTTCAAGCTGACCTATCTGTTCATTGCCCATGATCTCTCGGTGGTGGAACACATCAGCGACCGCGTGGCCGTGATGTACCTGGGGCGCATTGTCGAAATTGCCTCGGCACGTGATCTCTACACCACACCCTTGCATCCTTACACGGAAGCACTGCTTTCAGCGATGCCGGTGCCCGATCCGCAGCTAAAACGCAGGCGCATCATGCTGCAGGGCGACGTTCCGAGTCCGATCAAACCGCCACCCGGCTGCCACTTTCACACGCGTTGCCCGATCGCCCGCAAGGAGTGCAGCATGGAGTCGCCGCCGCTCAAGCAGAGCAGTGACGGTCATTGGGTGGCGTGCCACCTGCGCACTTGACGGAGGCTTACTTGCCACTGGCCACCCAGTCGATCAAGGCGTCCAGAGCCGGGCGTCCTTTTCTGGCCTCGGGGTCGTTGATGAAGGCGACCACGACCCAGTCCTGATTGCGCACATCGCGCACATAGCCGGCGACGGCCACCGAGTCCCGCAGGGTGCCGGTCTTGATTCTGGCGCGTCCGGCAGCTGGCGACTCACGCAGGCGTTTGCGCATGGCCCCGTCGATAGCGACGATGGGGAAGCTGCTGGCAAATTCCGCAAACCAGTTGCTGCGTGCTGCCACTTGCAAGGCACTTGCAAGCTGCCGGGCGCTGATGCGCTCCAGGCGGGACAGACCGGAGCCGTTATCCATCACCAAACCGTCCGTTGCAATGCCGTTCTTGTTAAACCAGTTGCGAATGGAGGCATTGGCGTTGACAAAGGTGCTGTCACTGCGTCCTTCTTTGGGCAACTGGGTTCCAAGGGTCAGGTAGAGCGTGCGGGCCATCAGGTTGTCGGATGCCTTGTTGACCGGTCTGACCAGATCAGCCAGCGTTTCGGAATTGCGTTCAACCAGCAACTGCGCGTCCCTCTGTGTCAGGCCATCCTTGACACGACCCTTCCACGTGCCGCCCAGTTCCTGCCAGAAAGCCCGCAGGAAGCGCTCGATATAGAGGTTGCGATCCAGCAGACTGAGCCTGGTTTTCGTCTTGCAGTCGCGGGGAAAGGCGCCGCGCAGCACCACTGTGACGATGCCATCGTTAGCGTGCTTTACCAGCGGCGGATCCCAGTCGTCATCCCAGGCGTCACACGACGCATCCTTGACCGTAAGGTCGGCGTCAAAGACCACGCCTGCCAGCGGCGGCTGCGTGCGAACCGAGGTCTTCTGGTCGTTTGATTCGAGACTGAACTCGATCACGTTGCCATTGAGCACCAGGGCATCCGGGATGACGTTGTAGTAGGCCTTGGGCGATTCATCAAAATCGGGCGCCCCGATGTCGGGGCGCATTGGCAGGAAGAGACTCCGGTCCAACACGATGTCCGCCTCCAGGCGCGCTACTCCCTGGGCGCGCAGGGAACGGAACATGGCACGCAGGCCGTCCCAGTTCAGATTGGGCTCACCGCCACCGCGCAGGTACAGTGTGCCGCGCAGGGTCGCAGCATCGATGCGGCCCACGCTCAATAGCTCGGTGTGCCAGCGAAAGGTCGGGCCAAGTTCTTCCAGTGCCACCAGCGTGGTTGCCAGTTTCATGGTGGAGGCTGGTGCCATCGCGCGTTCTTCCAGAACTGCCAGGCGTGGTGCGTCACCCGGAATTGGCAACACCAGCGCACTGAGGGAGGTTTCGGCAAGACCGGCGTTGCGCAGGATTGCCGATACGTTTTCCGGCAAAATGGTCTGCGCGCGGACGGCGCTCGTGGCCAGCAGAAGCAACGGGAGCCAGAAGAATTTTTGTTTCATCATGTCTTGCTTATGGGACACCCATGCTTTGTGAATTGATGGCAGGTCACCCCGATTTTCGGTCGCTCGCCACGATAGAGGGGATCAGTGTAGATCTGCGCTATGCCGGCACCAACAATTTTGTCGGACGCGACCTGTACGGTCAACTCGACTGCGCCTGGCTGCACCGGCAGGCGGCTGCCGGAATGGAGGCAGCGGTTGCCTGGTTGCAGCGACAACATGGAGGTTGTCGACTGTTGCTGCTCGATGCCCTGCGGCCGCACCGGGTGCAGGAGACGCTGTGGCAATGCCTGGTCGGAACGCCCTTGCAACAATATCTGGCGGATCCGGCCAGGGGGTCTATCCATTCCTTTGGCATGGCAGTGGATGTGACGCTTCTCAACAGTGCAGGCCTGGAGTTGGACATGGGGACCGGATTTGACGACCTGTCTGATTTGTCACACCCAAAATACGAGCAAAGGCATCTGGCACAGGGGGTACTCAGCCAGAGCCATATCCGGAACCGGCAGATCTTGCGCGAGGCGATGGTCAGTGCCGGGTTTTCGGGCATTTCGACCGAATGGTGGCATTTTGATTTTGGTGACCGGGCGTTGGTTCGACGCGACTATCTTCGTATCGAGTAGCGAGCACGCACGGTCTTCTGACCGTTGAAGTGTGTCGTATTTGATGAATTTGAGGCAATGCGCCAATCATCCGTGATTCCCCTATGTGTAGCGCACGTAAGATTGTGTAAAGTAACGCCTTACCCCTCGAATGGAGTTTCCAAAGTGAAATTGAAGAAAATATCGCAATGTCTGGCTTTGGCTGGTTTTGCCAGCTGCGTAGCAGCGCAAACGACTGACGTCTCGCTGCAGCGCGTGGAAATCACCGGCAGTAGCATCAAGCGCATTGCATCCGAAGGCGCGCTGCCGGTGCAGATTATCACGGCTGATGACTTGAAGCATCAGGGCATCACCACCGCCGAGCAGTTGATGAGCACGCTCAGCAGCAACGGTAGCGGCCTGAATAATCTGGCCAGCAATTCTGACGTCGCCGCTGGTTCGGGGCGCGGAAGTAATGGTTTGTCTTCTGCCAACCTTCGCGGTCAGGGATCGTCCAGTACCCTGGTGTTGCTCAACGGCCGTCGGCTGGCAGCGCATGGCCTCGATGGAGGCACGGTCGATCTGAACCAGATTCCGATGGCGGCCATCGAGCGCATTGAAATCCTGAAGGATGGAGCCTCTGCCATCTACGGCACCGATGCCATTGGCGGTGTCATCAACTTTATTCTGAAGAAGAACTACACCGGCGTCCAGATGGAGGCGTCCACCGATGTTACGCAGCAAGGTGGCGGCAACATCAGCCGCGTCAGTCTGACCGCTGGTGCAGGCGATCTGGAAAAAGACAAATACAACTTTTTGTTTTCACTGGGTCACAGCGCAAACCAGGCGCTGTTCGGCAGCCAGCGCAGTTTTGTCAACGACTTCCAGTCCAGCCGCGGCCTGTCGCCTGATACCACTGGCGCGCCGTTTGCGACGCTGCAGACGCTGACCACGCTCAATACTGTGCTGAGCAACAAGTCCAATACCGGACCGGCCCCGGCCGGCGGCGTAGCGCAGAGATTCATCAATGTCCTGAACCTGCCGGGTGGCGCTGGCTGCGGCTCAGTGCCCGGCATGGCTCCGTATGACTATGCGCTGTGGGGCGGAGGCGTGAATCACTTGGAATACAAGTATGCCTGCACCTTTGACACCGGCGTTGCTGCCACGCTGCAGCAACCGGTCGACAACACCAACCTGGTTGCGCGCGGTACGCTGCAGTTGGGCGAGCACCAGCTTTACGCGGAGGTCACTGCGGCGCGGGTCACTTCGTCGAAAGTTTTTTCTGCCAGCCAGCTCAGCAGTTCAACAACGGCAAAGGTTGGCACGGCACCGAACCAGATAGCCAATCCGTTGTACAACATGGTCTACCCGCTCAATGACGTCAACAAGGCGACATACGATAGCGTGTTCAACCAATTGGTGGCTACGTTCCCAACGATTGCCGCCAATTACGGTCTGCCGCTGGCTTTCAAGTGGCGCTGCCTACCTTGCGGTCCGCGCGAGTATGACACCACCAGCGATACTTCACGCCTGATGGTGGGTGCCGATGGGCCGCTGCCTTGGCTGACGGGTTGGGATTACCGCGCCGGCATTTCCACCGCCAGCAGCAGTACCACTTCGGTTCTGGGCAATGGCTACTACTTTGGCGTGCCGCTGGTGGCGGCGATTGCGACCGGCGGATTGAACCCCTTCCTGCCAGCTGGCCAGTCGCAGACTCCGGCTGCGCTGGCTGCGCTGGCTGCGGCGTCTGCCAACGGCACCACGCTTTATGGAGGCAAGTACACGCTCTTTCAGGCCGATGCGACGGCAAGTGGTCCCGTGTTCAAGCTGCCTGCTGGCGATGTGATGGCCGCCGTTGGCGTTGACCTGCGCACTGAAAAGTTCGGTTTCAATGGTAACCCGGCCGACTGGGCAACCCAGCTCAGCATACCGAATGCCGCGTTTGATGCGATCAATACGATTGACACCGTCAAGCGTGACATCAGGGCTGTCTTCACTGAAGTGATGGTTCCCATCACCAAACAGTTGGAGGCCACGCTGGCGGTACGACATGACGATTACACCGGCTTTGGGGGTACTACCAACCCGAAGGTGTCGATGAGATTCACTCCCGTGGAGCAGTTCCTAGTTCGGGGCTCGTACAACACTGGGTTCAGGGTGCCCGACTTCAAGCAGCAATTTTTTGGCGTTACCGAGTCACCCGGAGGAACGACTACAGTTGACCCGGTCACCTGCCCGACGCTTAAAGTTTCCGCATTGCCAGGCTGCCAGGCAATCACGTTCAATACCTTGTTTGGGGGTAACCCGGCGCTGCAACCAGAAAAGAGCAAACAGTCAACGGTGGGTTTCGTCTGG
>CAIYGK010000577.1 GCA_903925725.1 uncultured beta proteobacterium
AGTTAAAAAGAAAAAAGCCTGCTATCTTTTCAGTAGCAGGCTTTCTAATGCCCATAAGGCTTTATTTGGCTCCTCGACCTGGGCTCGAACCAGGGACCTACGGATTAACAGTCCGTAAAATGGTACTTTTCCTCGCTTTCCGTGACTCATTGCCAGTCTGTAAGTGCTTGATTTATATGGAAACATAGTCCATAATAGTCCGTAAGTATCCAACAGCAATCGGCTCTAAACTGGCACCAAACTGGCACCAGACCAACTTACGGACACGGAAATGAAAACCACCAACACCGCAGAGAGAAGCACTGGCGAGATTCTGCGCTCGCTAAAAACCGGACAGTTCACCACCATCACCAAGATCGAGCAAGGGGGCGCTCTACAAGCGCGCCGGTTGATCTCGGGCAGTATCACGTTCTACTGGCGCTACACCTATGAGGGGAAGTCCGACCGAGTCGCCATCGGTACGTATGACTCAAGTGCGCCGCCCAAGTCCCTGGCACCGACGGACCGGGGATATTCCGTGACGGCGGCGGTAGAAGCGTGCCGCTCCAAAGCCACCATTCAGGCGGACAAAGCCGTCGTCGGTGGTTACCGCGAGCACGTTGCGGCGACCAAGCGGACCCATGAATCGGCAAAGCAGGTCAAGGCCAGCGCCGCCGAACACACGCTGACCAAGCTACTGGACGCGTACGTCGATTACCTGGAAAAATGCGAACGAAGCTCCTTCGCAGACGCACGATCCATCTTTAAGCACCACGTTGCAGAAGCTTGGCCAGACATCGCCAGTGGGCCAGCCGCGAGTCTCAGCCCTGCGCAAGTCACTGACATGATGCGCGCGCTCATGAAGGCCGGGAAGGGGCGCACGGCCAACAAGCTTCGAGCGTACATGCGGGCCGCGTACCAATGCGCACTGGACGTCAACTCCCTTGCCGCCATCCCGGAAACATTCAAGAGCTTCAAGATCGTCAGCAACCCCGCTGCACTCACCAAGCGTGACGCGTTGCAGGACAAAGCCGACAAGAACCCGCTTGTGCTGGAAGACCTCAAGAAGTACTGGAAGCGGATCAAGGCTGAACCAGGCATCCGTGGCGCGGCACTGCGGCTTCACTTGCTCTCAGGGGGGCAACGGATCGAGCAACTGTCTAAACTCAAAAGGGCCGACGTGACGGACACGGTCTTCACGATCTACGACGCCAAAGGGCGTCCTGGCCAAGGACCGCGAAAGCACGCTGTGCCACTGCTACCTGAAGCTTCGGCGGCGGTTTCGATATTGGTTGCCAAAGGGGACGGTGAGTATGTAATCTCCACCGATGGCGGCAAGACTGCATTGAGTGCCATGACGCTTAGCAACTGGTCACAGGACGTTGTCGGCGACACCATTCTGGAATTCCAGCTTAAGCGAGTTCGATCAGGCGTCGAAACCGCGTTGGCTGCGGCAAAGGTGAGTCTGGCAGTCCGAGGCCACTTGCAATCACACGGCCTGTCTGGCGTGCAGGCAAAGCATTACGACGGTCATGACTACATGTCTGAAAAACGCGAAGCCCTCGACGTGCTTTTCAAACTGCTGGAAGTCAAACCTAGCCGGCATCGTGCCAAGTCTTCCAAATAGAGCAGAGGCGTAATATGGCGCATTGTCGGACCACGAGGACCATTCCCCGATGAATCACGCCAGATCAGGATCAGGAACACCTACCAAGGAAACCAAGAAGCCTCGCCACCAGCCAAATTGGGTGGTGTGGCAGGGGAGACCGACTGTTTCGTATTTTTCGGCCATATGCTTGATCCACAACGTCACGCCGGGCCGGAAATACGTCGCTAAACTAAGCGAACTGGGTGATCCGCGGTGCAAGAACTTCGACGGGCACCTGACAACACTTAAAAAATTTTCGCCAATTGATGACCGGCTTCGGTCCGTGCCCCCTTCGGACGCAAAGCCGACCGACCGTACAGAGGTCTCTCTGCGCGGCTTCGTCGATTTCGTCCGGGACCGAAAGCCATTTCCCGGTGTCGCTATTCCGGATGAGTTTTGGCGCTTGAATCCGCCATCAATACTCACAACGACGGCAGTCGGCACTAGCGCCCAACCGGGCCCACGGGACCAGCCGGACCAGTTGCCATCGCCAGGCCCTTCAATCGCCGCTATGCCCGCAGCAGGGGGGGAAACGTCGCCGCCAATCTCGGCATCGGTGAAGCGACGACCGCCAAAGCCACTGCGTCCGGTCAACCGAGTGGTCAATCTCGACCAAAAAGGTTTGCTCAGGCTGCGGGAAGTGCTGGAGGTTTTTCCGGTGTCGAGGTCGGCCTGGTATGCTGGGATAGCGAAGGGAATCTATCCCAGGTCGGTGAAGATGGGCGAGGGTCGCAGCGTAGGCTGGCACTCGGCCCTGATCAAGAAGCTGGTGGATACGCTGGAGGCGTGACGATGGCTGAACCTTGCTTGCGTCTGCAATGACGGCATCGCTCAGCACATCACCTCGCGCGCCGCGCCTTGTCTCGTTTCTTCTTCGACGCTTTTGTCGTACCGGGTGGACGGCCACGCCGAGTCACAACCACAAAACTCAATGATCGCTTCATCGTATTCCACGAGTAGTCTTTTTCATTGAGTACCTTGTTCTTCCCCAAGATCACTTCCAGCAGCTGATCTTGCCCCATTGACATTGCACTGTACGGTGGACTTCCGTCAGCCGCGTTCATCACCTTGGAAACTGGCGACGGATTTTGAACGCACATCTTCTTCACGACAGCACGGAGCGCGCGTTCACATGCAGGGCTGCGTGCGAGGTCAGTTCGTCGGTTCGCCGCAGGTGCCGTGGCTAGCGACTTTCCTTCCGTCTTGGCAGGCTTGGTAGATTTTCCAATTTCGCCGCCCGCCAGTGGGTGCATCTGCAGGCGCCAATCTTCCGGGCTTTCGATCCCTGTAAAGGGTCGGCATACAAGTGCCATCACAGGAACTCCTGTTTCGGGATTGAGCTTACTTCCGTCAAGTTTGATTGATGAGAACTTTCCACCTTTCGGTCGTTGTTGCATCACAGGCATCCTGCACGCCAATATTGACTTTGTCGTCCATCGCTCAAACGCTGCTCTAAACCTTGCACTGATCGGAGTCGGACCCGTGGACATGGCGAACCAAGTCCAGAGCACTGGATGCATCTTCACGTCACTGGTCGCGTACTTATAGGCCACCTTCAGTTGCTTCCAAAAGCGGTTCGCTCGTTCAAGCTGCCCCTTAGTCGCTGACGGAATTCCGGTCTTAGGCGCTCTTATCCATCGATGAACTTCTGACTCCATCGCCACAAATTTGTCAGGGACGGATTTCTTGAACATTCCAAAGCAAATGTGGACGATGGCCTGTTCAACGCTCCATAGTTCTTCTTCAAAGATTGTTTCCATACATCACCTTTACATCTGCTTTTAGTAAACCAAACCCAAGTTAAAGACCAAACACACTTCGCTCGAAAAACGAATTGGCAGGTTTCCGTCGCGCTCGAAACTTCGGCAACTAAAACATCCGCATTACATCATATTTAATCAACAACCACGGTAAACGTGCGGACATCTAGTGCGAATTGCAGGAACTCTTGGCATGTGGCCTTCGCGTGTCGATGCAACGGCAAAAACATCGGCGTTTCATCAGACTTTATTTCGCGCTGTAAATACCTAACGCATGGTGCCCAGCAAGATTGTTCTTGCCGCCAATGCAAGGAGTATTTTCATGAACACAGTTGCCAATATCACTTCAGCAAAATCGAACAAGCCCACGTCGTCCGACTCATGTGAGCCTGATCGCAAAGCACCGACCGATCTTTCATCAGACAAGCTTGCTTGCACGCAAGCAAAATCCGCCGAGGCAAAGTCGCAAAATCTAAATGGGCAAGAGCCACTCACCACAGCGTTGACTCCGATCAGTGCTGGTCTGTCACTTATTCTTGTGCGCGATCCCTCGCAACTACCGTCATTTCGCTACATCATGACGCACGCAGCACTGAAGAAGAGCACGGCCTTTGGCCTGCTCATGCCGGATGTCCCCTGCGTGCTGTCGCTTCACGCTAGACCAGCGCATCGGATCGCAATGGCGCAGGTTTTGGCTAGCCTCAATCGCGAGACCAAGACCGGCATAAAGCACAGACACCAAACGATTAAGGCATCCAACCACTTTGACTGGACGAGTTATGCGGGCTCGGCCGTGCTGTGCCCGATCATCGAGAAAGCAAAAGGCTGGGTCATCGTCGAGCAGCCGGTGCTTGAGGCAGAGTCGTTTTCTCGGGAAGCTGGACTCTCCAAGATTCATGCCGTAGCAAAAGAGCATGGTGTGTGGGTCATGCTGTTCATCACCAATACAAGTAGCAAGATGGGGAAGCTTTCCGATTCCCGCCGTGGCCACATGATTTATACGGACTGCGAGCCTGATTCCGAATACAGCATGGTGCTTATCGACTGAGTGCGTCAAAGCCAATTACTCGGCCGAGCTGGACATCCAACGCTCGGAGACTCGCCAGGGTCAGGGCTGTACGACGGCACTAGCGCGCCAATACAGCCCCGCTGCAACTAGAGCAGCAAACACAATTCAAGACAATTTATGGCCCCTTCCCCAGATAGCGGGAAGGAAATCTCACTGAAGTGAAGCGGGCGGAGTCAACCCCAAGAAACTCCGCCCCCGTCACGTACAGAAAGTAATCGTTAAGCCGCACCCCTATTGGGGATGAGGCACAAGGAATCTGAAAATGAAAAATTCGCAAAAAGCAAGGAAGACTCCGGCAAGGAGTGAACTCCACAATGCAATCACCACGGCGTTGAAGCCCATCCCTCCAGGCTTGACCCTTGTGTGCGTTCGCGATCCCACACAACTGGCGCAAGTACGCAACACGATGACGCACGAGGCACTGAAGAAGAGCACGGTCTTTGACGTGCCCATGCCGGATGTCACCGGCGTGCTGTCGCTTCACGCTGGACCCGCGCGTCGCGTCGAACATGCCCAGGCTCTGGCCGAAGCCAACGGCTCACGGAAGAACGGCATCAAGCACAAGCAGCAATTGATTGAAGCACCCAACAGCCTCGACTGGACTAGCGATGAGGGCTTGGCCGTGGTGTGCAGGATCATCAAGAATGCCAAGGGCTGGGTCATGGTCGAGCAGCCGGTTCGTGCAGCAATCTCGCCCTACCAGGAATTTGGGCTCTCCAAGATCGATGCCGTAGCAAAAGAGCACGGTGTGTGGGTCATGCTGTTCACCGTCCAGCCAATTAGCAAAATGGCAGAGCTTTCCAAGCACTGCGCTGACTACTTTGACGTCACGCCCTGCGAACCTGATCCTGGTTTCAACATGGCCTTCGCGGTTGAGTGCGCCGACGCTAATTTCTCTGGCGAACTCAACATCGGCAAGGTCATGTGCTGTGTCGGGAATGGCGACGGAAAGTTCATCCGCCGCTACAGACCCTTCATTGCACCGGACCGCAGAACTCGCCTAATGGCCATGCTGCGAAAGGACAAGAAAAAGACCCTTGATGATATCGGCCAGATAGTCGGGCTGAGCAAGTCGCAGGTCAGCAGAATCTTGAGCAAGGTGCCACCTATCAAAGGAAGTAAGCTAACGAAAGATGAACTGAGGTCTTGGTTGCAATCGTGCGGGATTGACCCTGACAATCCAGAGCCTGATGATTCCGACCATGACGCTGACGATCAGGAAATAGAGTAGCCCAAGAGTTGTTGCGCGTGTTGCACCCAAGCTTCAAAAGGCATGCAACACGTGCAACATGCAACTAGCCCCATAGACCAATTTGTCACCCTGCTGGCGGCTGGCTCTAATAAGAGTGCTAAACACAACCAGTGGTTGAAGAGGAATGATGGTGATGATTGATAGAACAGTGCAACAGTTCTGAAATGATGTCGTCCTGGAGCCTAGCGGTGATCTCCAGTCATCTCCAGTAGTGATCTCCCGATCGGTAGTCATTTCCTGTTCACCAGGCTCTGCTAGTGCTGGAGTGGTGATGTTGGTATTGGCAGTGCAGTAGGCATCACCAGTATTACTGCATCAATCGTGAAGTGGTATCCCGTAATGGTTTCTGAAATAGTTTTTCGTAAGGGTCCCAGTAATGGTTTCCGAAATGTTTTCCTGCATTGGTGCTGTAGCGAGCTTGATCAACAAAGAAGAAAACGCTTCATTGAAACAGCAAATATTTTTTGAAAAAAAATTTTGCGGGGCTCGGCACCCCTGCGCATTTTCGGAAATTGCTGGTGACGGATGCCAAGGTACATCACCATTGTTGGAAAGCACTGCCGAGCAACATGAAACATGTGCCTGCATGTGATCTGCATTTATGTCGTAGGCCTATGGTGTAAATGTATGGTGAAGCAGACGACACGATCTTGAATGTGAAAGTGTGCTCGTCACTGCACTGACCTGATGCTGCACTGATCGGCTGCGATTTTGTTCAGCACCAAAAGCCACGGTGTAAATAAATCGCACCCAGGCTCACCACTAGAGCAATTGTTTTCTAGTGCTACTTACTGATGTGAAGCAAGTTCATGTTGGTCGCAAGCCCGATGCATCACGTTGCAGGGGATTCAGACCAGTGATCGGCAGCACATCGATCTCAACCAGCGTACTCACGCACCGGTACTACCCGCCGTCACCACCGGCATTCCTGCGTTGGAACGCAAATCGTTTCGCCGCGCATTTAGGAACATGAACATGTCACGAAAATCAATTGCATCAACAACTCGCGCCCGGCAGTCTGCTGGTTCAGCGGCACTCAAGAAGTCATCGCCATCGTCGTCGTCATCTTCACCGCCATCGCGCACCTCACCGGTAGCACGCGCATCATCGGCAAGCCAGGCAACCCCACGACCTACGTTCACTCGTGTCGGTCCGTTTACTCAGTCTGCTCAGCCAGTGCCCAAATCGCCTCAAGTGCGCACGGTTGTGCAGAAGCCTGTTAT
>CAIYGK010000578.1 GCA_903925725.1 uncultured beta proteobacterium
CGCTGGCATGGCAGTTTTACGGGGAAGGATTTTCGCTGGCTCTGGTGGCGCGCCGAACGGCAAAAATCCAGGCATGGATTGACGAGCGTCACATCGACCCGGCGCGCGCTCAAATTTACAGTGCGGACGTATCGATTGCAGACAGCATCGTGGCGGTCGGACAGGATTGTTTAGGGCGTCAGGGCCTGCCCGATGTCGTGATTGCCTGCGCTGGAATCAGTGTTGGCGTGGATACCGCCGAGCGCCAGGATCTTGAGGTCATCGCCAGAACCTTTGCCATCAACAATACGGGCGCCGCAGCGACCTTTCAGCCATTCTTGCGCGCTATGGTCAAACGCGGGTCCGGTGTTCTGGTTGGAATCAGCAGCGTCAACGGTATTCGAGGATTTCCTGGCCATGGGGCAAACTGTCCGAGCAAGGCGGCCATGATCAGTTATTGTGAGTGCCTACGGGGCGAACTGCGTGGTACCGGAGTCCAGGTCGTGACCCTGTGCCCGGGCTATATCGATACGCCCCTGACTCAGAAAAATGCGTACAGCATGCCATTCTTGATGCAGGCCGACGAATTTGCCGCCAGAGCATTTCGTGCTATCGAAGCAGGTGTCAGCTACCGCGTGATTCCTTGGCAAATGGGTGTGCTGGCAAAAGTGCTGCGACTGCTGCCCAACACCTGGTTTGATAAGGCCTTTGCCGGACGTCCGAGAAAACCGCGCAGTACAGCAATTTGAGTTCATGAAAAAAGGGCCACAAGGGCCCTTTTGTCGATCGGTGAATTCTGGCCAGCGCTTAGTAGCTGCTGCGGCCACCGCCGTAACCACCACCGCCGCCACCGCCACTGCGGCCGCCGCCAGCGCCACCACCGTAGCCGCCGCCGCCACTGCGGCCGCCGCCAGCGCCACCACCGTAGCCGCCGCCGCCACCGCCACCAAAGCCGCCGCCAGTGCGGGGAGGACGGGGTTCCATCGGACGGGCTTCGTTAACCACGAGACCACGACCGCCGTATTGTTGACCGTTCATGCCGCTGATGGCAGCTTGCGCCTCAGCATCGCTGCCCATTTCCACAAAGCCGAAGCCTTTGGAGCGACCGGTATCGCGCTCCATCATGACTTTGGCGCTGGTGACGGTGCCGTGTGCAGCAAAAGCTTGCTGCAGGTCTTCGTCACGGAAAGTGTAGGGCAGGTTGCCCACGTAAAGTTTGTTGCCCACGAAAGGACTCCTCAAAATGACTCAAAACGCGATGGAGTCCAAAACCGCAATTAACCCGCAATCAACAAACCAATGTAGACTTAAAGCAGACGCGAAACTGACTAAACACCGCAAACTTGCACAACCTATTTTCGGCAATGCCGGTGCATTATGCGTCAAGTTTTATATTTTCACAAATATTTTTGCCAAAGTCGAAAAACAGTGCTAGCGATTTCTACCAGTTCGCTTCCCGGTCGGGCGATGCGCTGATCTTGTGAATCGACAGGTCGGCCCCGTCATATTCTTCTTCCTGGCTCAGGCGCAAACCCATGGTTGCCTTAAGCAGGCCGTAGATAAGCATACCTCCAACCACAGCCCAGACCACACCCAGGGCGGTACCCGTGAGCTGAGCGCCCAATGCGACGCCACCCAGGCCACCCAGGGCCTTGCTGCCAAAAATTCCTGCCGCCACGCCGCCCCATGTGCCGCACAAGCCGTGCAGGGGCCAGACACCAAGTACATCGTCAATTTTCCACTTGTTTTGTGTCAGGGTGAACATGAAGACGAAGATGGTCCCGGCTACTGCTCCAACGACCAGCGCTCCCAGCGGGTGCATCAAGTCCGAGCCCGCACATACCGCCACCAGGCCAGCCAAGGGACCATTGTGCACAAACCCTGGGTCATTCTTCCCGGCAATCAAAGCAGCGAGGGTACCGCCTACCATGGCCATAAGTGAATTGACCGCCACCAGTCCGGAGATCTTGTCCAGTGTCTGGGCGCTCATGACATTGAAGCCAAACCATCCGACGGTCAAGATCCAGGCACCCAGCGCGAGAAAAGGTATGCTGGATGGTGGATGGGCCGAGATGGCGCCATCCTTGCGATAGCGGTTGCTGCGGGCGCCCAGCAGAATGACGGCCGGCAGGGCAATCCAGCCACCCAGAGCGTGGACCACCACGCTACCGGCAAAATCATGAAACTCCGCGCCCGTGGCTGCCTTGATCCAGGACTGCACACCCAGATGCCCGTTCCAGGCGATACCCTCAAAAACTGGGTAAATGAGGCCAACGATGACAGCGGTGGCAATCAGCTGGGGCCAGAACTTGGCGCGCTCCGCAATGCCGCCCGAGATGATGGCCGGAATCGCCGCTGCAAAGGTCAGAAGGAAGAAGAACCTGACCAATTCATAGCCATTCTTGCCAGCCAACTCCTCTGCGCCGACAAAAAAACTGGTGCCGTACGCCACGCTGTAACCGATCACAAAATAGACAACCGTTGAGACCGAGAAGTCGACCAGGATCTTGACCAGAGCGTTGACCTGGTTCTTGCGGCGGACCGTGCCAAGCTCCAGAAATGCAAATCCCGCATGCATTGCCAGCACCATGACGGCGCCCAAAAGAATGAACAGGGTGTCGGAGCCCTGTTTTAGTGCTTCCATGAAAACCTCTTTGTGCGAAATGAGTTGTCTTGGTGCGTAAACGACGACAAAGCCAGCAACGCACCAAAGTAAAGCAAAAAACGCGCCAAAATCGAACGTAGCCCAAAACTGTGCAGAACTTTTCGCAGTCGGCGATTGTTGCTGGAGCCAAGCGTGTTTGCAGAGCGAGGGCTGGGTTGATATACTGTACGTGCGCCGATTTGCCACAGCTTGCGGGCGCTTAATAAGTTCAGCTAAAGACGTTTGCCAACCCGGCCCCGCCTTTAGCGCCGCCGGGTTTTTTGTTTGATGAATGCCACGCCACAGTCGATGCACTTTGCCGCCGTTCTGCCTTTGCAAAGCGGCGCGCAGATACGTGACTACGCCTTGAGTTTCGAGACCTACGGCAGACTCAACGCTGATAAATCGAATTCGGTACTGATCTGTCACGCACTTAATGCCTCGCATCACGTGGCCGGCGCCTATGCCGGGCAGGACAAGTCCGAAGGCTGGTGGGACAACATGATTGGCCCGGGCAAGTCGCTCGACACGGACCGGTTCTTTGTTATTGGTGTCAACAACCTGGGTTCCTGCTTCGGCTCCACGGGCCCGATGCACGTCAACCCGGACACCGGGCGAGTGTATGGGGCTGATTTCCCAGTCGTTACGGTCGAAGAC
>CAIYGK010000579.1 GCA_903925725.1 uncultured beta proteobacterium
AAACCGTAGTAGCTCCTGTCGTTTTGCACCTTATCAGAAATCCGGGTGTATTCCAGGTGGTTGGCATCGGTCAGGTTCCAGTCCAACTTGAGCAGATAACGCGGCGTCGTTGTTGTCTGCTCCTGCCAGCCGCTGGGCAGTATGCTGCCAAGCGTGGTTGTATTGGCAGTACGAATGGCGCTGCGCGTTGTTGTGGTCTGCTCGCCCGAGAGGAACATGAACAACTTGTCCTTGATCAGCGGACCGCTCATGTAAAACGATTGTGAGCTGCTGGATTGCTCATTGAAATCGTTCATGAAGTAGATCTTGCCGTCCAAGGCAGTACCATTCACTTCGTAGAACTGATTGCGTTCGGTAGCGCGCCAGCTGTTCGGAGTAATAGAGGCCTGAACACCGGCCACCCATTCATTGCCGCCGCTCTTGGTCACAATGTTGACCACACCACCGGTCGAACGGCCGAACTCTGCACCGTAGCCGCCGGTCAGAACCTGGGCCTGGGCAATGGAGTTGAAGGGGAGTTGGGAGAACCCGACCTGCGTCAACAGCGTTGTGACCGGGAAGCCGTTGATGTAATAGGCATTTTCCGATGCGCCGGAGCCACCGAAGCTCGGCGCGTTGGAGCCGCCGTAGCGTGAGTCACCACGGGTTGTGCTCGGTGCAAGCTGAATGACGGCACCGACGTTCGAGGCGACAGGAACCTTGGCCAGATCGTTGGCAGTAAAGACGGTGGTGGAACCAATCGATGCGACGTCGATCTTCTGGCGAAGCGCGAGCACCTGCACTGCTTCGAGCGAAGTCGCAAACGACACCTCGGTACCTTGGCCAACGCGCACTTCGACGTTGTCGGTGGTCTTGGTAACCTGCCCGTTGACCACGAGGTCAACTTTGTAAGTTCCTGTTACGAGTGACTGGGCATTGAACCGGCCCGCTCCGTCGACGACCAGGGTCCGGCGGGCGCCTGTATCCTTGTTCAAAAGAACGATGCTTGCCCCCGAGGCACCTTGCACTGTGCCGTACAGCGTACCGGTTGTGTTGGACTGAGCGAATGCTGTCGTACTGATGCCACCGGCAAGTGACACTGCGCCAAACGCAACTGCGAGCGCGCGCGCGACGATGGTTCTCCTGAACACAAGCGCCTTGCTATGCCTTTTGTTTTCCATGGGACTTCCTTCAATCATTTTGGAACGCAGAGCAACGCGAAATTTGCACCAAGATTGGCGACAGACCGGAACTTGTTCCCGACCTGTTTCTGTTTCCGTGGAACGACTGTAAGGTAAAACCATGTAAAGTTAAATTGGGATTGACCCGATTGGGCTAAATCAGAGCCGCTTGTTGCCAAAATACATCGCACTGTAACGATACGGTGGTAAGCAAGAATTCTGTTGCCACGGACCACCATCCGGGCATAAAAAAACCACGTCTAAAACGTGGTTTTTTTTAGTCAGGGACGCGAAGGAATTGGCGCCGGGTCGCCTCACTCCAACTTGAAGTTAAATTCCTGAGTAGCCAAGACCTCGCCACCGGCGTCGCTGATGCACTTGTACTGCATAACAGCAGCCTTGACGGCGGCGTAGAAGACGCGAGGACCCGTCATGGTCACATCCTGCACCACACCGCCCTTGATGCGGATCTGGGCTCGCACCACCCCTTCAATACCCTCTTGCTGCGCCTTGCGCGGCATCTCCGGTTTCCCCTGGGTCGGACAGGCCACGCTGATATCGTTGCGATTCGGAGCAGGCCTCGCCACTGGCGCTGGCGGCGGTGGCGGGGCAATGGCCACCGGAGCGGTCGGTACCGTCGTGGTCGAAGCAATCGCAATACTCGAAGTCGTATTGGTCGTCACGTCAGGTGGCGGCACATAGGGTGGGGGCGGAGCCTCCACCTTGGGCAGGTCTTTGGGTGTTTCCACCTTCTTGGGCGGAGGAGGCGGTGGCGGTGGCGGAATAATCACTTCCTGAATCACCACAGCCTCCAGCGGCTTCTTTATGAAGTTCAAGCCTTTGCGTGCCATGCCCGAAACAATGGCATAGCCCAAAAAGGCATGTATGGCGATCACAATCACCAGCCCCTTGACCCTTCGGCTCGGATCCTTGGGCTGGTAGCGGTAGTTCATGCCAACGAAGGCATCTGCATTGGCCGTGCTGGTACTCATCGGCTCGGTCTCACTTGACAAACTGCTCGCTGCCGATCACGGCAATCTTGTTCAGACCGAGCCGCTTGGTGCTGGAGAGCACATTGGCAAAAACAGCGTAGCTGGCAGCCTTGTTGGGCCTTAGATGGATCTCAGGCTGTACCTGCACCAGCGCCATCTCCTTCATCTTGACTTCAAGTTCCTGTGCATTCACCGGTAACCCTTGCCAATACACAATGCTGCGCTCATCAATATCGATCTGGACCTTCTCTGGCTTGATGTTGTTGGTCGGTGGGGCGCCCACCGGCATTTCCAGATTGACCGAGTGCAACTGGATGGGAATGGTGATGATCAGCATCACCAGGAGCACCAGCATCACGTCAATCAGGGGCGTGGTGTTGATATCCATCAGCACCTCGGGCTCATCCGAAGTGCTGGAGCCTACATTCATGCTCATGGGAGGAATCCTTGCATAGGGGGTCAGGCCGGTTCGGTTTGCCTTAACCGCCCAGTGGGGGTGGTTCGGTGATGAAGGCGACCTTGACAATGCCCGCTCTCTGGCAGGCATAGAGAATCTTGCCCACACCTTCGTACTGGGCGGCCATGTCGCCTCTGATCTGTACTTCGGGCTGGGGTTTGACGTGCGAGACCTTCTTGAGTTTCTCTACCAGCGCATCGACGTTCTTGATGCGCTGGTCATACCAGTAGACGTTGCCTGCCAGATCGACCGAGATGATGACGTTCTCGGGCTTGGTCTCGCGCACTTCGACGCGTTCCTTGGGCAGGCTGACCTTGATCGAAGTCGTTACAACCGGGATGGTGATCAGGAAGATGATCAGCAGCACCAGCATCACGTCCACCAGGGGCGTGGTGTTGATGGCCGACATGACGGTGTCTTCACCGTCACTGGAGGAGCCAACATTCATTGACATGGGTTTTTCCCGTCAGCTGCAGGGTGAGTGTCTGTCAGGCCTTCTTGACCGAGCCCAGGATGACGGCGTGCAGATCCGCACCAAAGGCGCGCACATCGCTCATGGCGTTCTTGTTGCGTCCAACCAGCCAGTTGTAGGCCAGCACCGCCGGAACGGCTACGGCCAGACCGATGGCGGTCATGATCAGGGCTTCACCCACCGGGCCGGCGACCTTGTCGATCGATGCCTGGCCGGAGATGCCGATGGCTGTGAGAGCGTGGTAGATGCCCCAGACGGTGCCAAACAGGCCGACGAAGGGAGAGATCGAGCCGACAGTGGCCAAAACAGACAAACCGCTCTGCATGCTGCTTTGAATGCGCTCGACGGCGCGTCCTACGCTCATGGCGATCCAGTCGTTCAGATCAACGTGGCCCATCAGGCCGTCGTGTTTCTTGGTGGCTTGCAGGCCAGCTTCGGCAATGAAGCGAAACGGGCTGTTCTTGTCGAGCTTGGCGCAACCTTGCTCTACGCTGCCGGCAGTCCAGAACTGCTCAGACGCCACTTTGGCCTGGCGACCCACTTTGGCTTGTTCGAGGAGTTTGACGATCAGGACGTACCAGCTGCTGATGCTCATGACCAGCAGCAAGAGCAGAACGGTCTTGGCCACACCATCAGATGTCTTCCACAGGGCTTCGATGCCGTAGGGATTGTCGGTGGCGGCGTCTGCTTTCTTGGCCGCCGCAGGGTCTGCCGGGGCTGCTGCAGAAGCGGCAGCGGCTTCGGCCGGGGCGGCTTGCACCGCTGCAGGGACTGCGGCCGGTGTCTGCGCCAGAGCCGGTACCACCGGCAGGATCAGTCCCAGAGCGCAGGCACAGGACGCCATGATTCGAGCTAGCTTTGTTTGCACTGTGTTTCCTTTGACAGAAGAATGGAGGGGCCAGACCCGAACTTGGGTTTGCCAGCGCCTAAAAAATAGTGACGCAAGTATAGAGGACTATTTGCCACTCAAATCACACCTTCGAACATCATCACATCGACTTCGTCGCCAGCGCCAACATTACCCTGGCTGTGATGGAGCACGATGAGACCGTTGGCTTGTACCATGGAACTCAGCACACCCGAGCCCTGATTGCCAATCGCGCTGACCTGCAACCCTCCTTCGCTGGTTTGGCTGACGATACCGCGCTGGTATTCGGTGCGCCCGGCCTTCTTGCGTAGCGGTGCCAGACTGCGTGCCTTGAGCAGCGGTGTTGCCGCTTCGGTGCTGCCCATCATCCGGAGCAGGGCTGGGCGTACAAATGCCAGAAACGTGACCATGACAGCAACAGGGTTACCAGGCAGGCCGAACAGGATGGATTGGCCAATTCGGCCGACTGCCATCGGTCGGCCCGGCCGCATCGCGATCTTCCAGAAGGCAACATCACCCAGCTTCTTCATCATGAGTTTGGTGTAGTCGGCTTCTCCGACACTGACCCCGCCGCTGGTGATGATGGCGTCGGACTGAGAGGCGGCGCGCTGGAATGCGGCTTCCAACCGGGTCGGCTCGTCAGGCACCACACCAAGATCAATAACATCGCAACCCAAGCGCGTCAGCAGACCGAACACGGTATAGCGATTGCTGTCATAAACGGCTCCTTCGCGCGGTGCTTCACCCAGGCTCAGAATTTCGTCGCCGGTCGAAAAATAGGCGACACGCAGCTTGCGCACCACCGGTAGCTGTTCAATGCCAAGGCTTGCCAGCAAACCCAATGCTGCAGGCGTCAGCAGGGCGCCTTTTCGCAGTGCGGGCTCACCCTGCATCAAATCCTCACCGCGTTGGCGGCGGTTGTCACCCGCTCGCAGCAGGCCACGTGGAATGGCAATCGATTGCGCGCCTTCTTCGGCAGATTGATGGCGAACCGTGACCAATTCTTGCGGCACCACCGTATCAAGGTGCTGAGGCAGCACCGCACCGGTCATGACCTTCAGGCACTGGCCGGGCGCCACACTGCCCTGCCACGCCTTGCCGGCCAATGCCGTGCCAACCACCTGCAACTCAAGCTGACCGCCATCGGCATCGCCAGTCTGCAGTTGCCCCCCATCGAAGGCGTAGCCGTCCATCGCCGAGTTGTCATGCGGCGGCACGCTGATGGGCGAGATCACGTCCTGCGCCAGTACGCGTCCCAGTGCCTGAAAAATGGTCGCCTGCTCCCGCTCCAAGACCGGTTCCACCAGTCGCAACAGGAATTCGTTCACACGGTCAGCGCGCAGGGCTTGCGGGTCATAACCCTCAAGTTCGGCAGCAATGGTGTCCAGTGTCTTCACGCGGGCAGGTTTTCAAGTTGTCGCAATTCAGTGAGTGAATTGGCGTTGCGAAAGGCAAGGACATCGTCGGTGGGCAGGTCGAAAGGTACCAGGACGGTCTTGTGCAATGCCGTCCATGCGTCGGTTTTGCGGCCGCCGGCTTGCGTGAATTTCTGCAGACTTTCCAGCAGTCGCACGCGCAGCAGACAAAACACCGGCTGGCTGCGAACCTGACACCGACCCTGGCTGTCAAATTCAGGGGCGCTGACCATGGCGAGATCTGCGTCCTGTGCCAGCAGTGCCTGCGCTAACCGGGGCACCAGATCCAGCGGCAACAAAGGTGTATCGCACGGAACCGTCACCATGAACGGTGTCTCGCAGCGCTCCAAACCGGTCAGAAAACCTGCCAGGGGCCCGGCGTAGTCGGGCAGGACATCGGGCCAGACCGGGACACCGAAAGATTCATACGCTGCCAGGTTGCGGTTGGCATTGATCATGATCTGGGCGACAGCCCCACCCATTTGCAAACGCGTCAAGGTGTGCAGAGCCAGCGGCAGGCCATTGAAGGTCTGCAACCCCTTGTCCGTGCCCCCCATGCGCGAACCGCGCCCGCCGGCCAGTATCAGCGCCGTGATCTCTTCGGGGAATATAGACTCATCCACCGATATAACTCATTTCAACGCGATGAAGCACTGGCCCGTTGTCGGCCGGCATTGCGCTGCGCAGTTCGGAATAGTTGTCGCTTCGGGCTTGCCAGATCTTGCTGATGGCTCCTGCCAATTCGCTGTCGGTGCCGCCACTGCGGATGATTGCGCGCAGGTCGTGACCGCGTCCGGCAAACAGGCACAGGTAGAGTTGACCTTCCGTGGACAGCCGGGCTCGATTGCAGTCACCACAAAATGCCTGGGTCACGCTGCTGATGACGCCGATTTCCCCGAGTGCCGGATCGGGCTGACCGAACGCATCGGCATAAGCCCAGCGCTGCGCTGTCTCGCCCGGACTCGATGGTTCCAGCGGCACCAGCGGCAACTCGGCCTGGATCAGCTTGATCACTTCACTCGATGGCATCACTTCGTTCATGCGCCAGCCGTTGGTGTGGCCCACATCCATGTACTCGATGAAGCGCAGCACCATGCCAGTGCCTCTGAAGTGTCGCGCCATTGGCAGAATTTCATGCGCGTTGGTACTGCGTTTGACGACCATGTTGATCTTGATCGGACCCAGCCCGGCGACGCGCGCGGCCTCAATACCCTCCAGCACGTCGGCCACCGGAAAGTCGACATCGTTCATGCTGCGAAACACGGCGTCGTCGAGTCCGTCCAGGCTGACGGTCACGCGTTGCAGACCCGCCGCCTTGAGTGACTGCGCCTTGCGCGCTAGCAGCGAGCCGTTGGTGGTCAGCGTCAGGTCCAGTGGCAGGCCGTGCGCCGTGCGCAGCGTCGCCAATTGCTCTATCAGGCGCTCAATGTCCTTGCGCAACAGCGGCTCACCGCCGGTCAGGCGAATCTTTTGCACGCCTTGGGCAACGAAGACTTTGGCAATGCGCGTGATCTCCTCGAACGACAGCAAGGCGCTGTGCGGCAGATAGCGGTAGTCCTTGTCAAATACTTCCTTGGGCATGCAATAGTTGCAGCGAAAGTTGCAACGGTCGGTCACACTGATGCGCAGATCGCGCAAGGAGCGACCGCGCTTGTCAAACACAGCGCGCGCCATCCACTTCGATGCAGACGCCGCTGATGAAGGAGGCCTCGTCACTGGCCAGATAAAGCGCTGCATTGGCTACGTCAAGGGCGGTGGAAAACCGGCCGAGCGGAATGGTGGCGCGAAACTTCGCCTTGCGTTCTTCTGTCAGTGGACCGCCGGCAAATTCAGTGGCCAGGCCGGTGTCGGGGTTGAACACAGGGTTAATGCAATTGACCCGGATGTTGTCAGGCCCGAGTTCTGCAGCGAGGGACTTGGACGTGGTGATCACTGCGCCTTTGGAACCGTTGTACCAGGTCAGACCCGGGCGTGGACGTACGCCAGCTGTGGACGCGATGTTGATGAAGCTGCCGCCACCATGCGCGCGAAACACCGGCGTGGCGTGAATGGTGGAGAGGTAAATGCTCTTCATGTTGACTGCATAGCATTTGTCAAATTCGTCTTCACTTACTTCAAGCGCTGGACGATTGCGGTGTGTCCAGCCGGCGTTGTTGATCATCACGTCGAGCGTTCCGTGACGATCGACGGCGGCGGCGATCAGGGCTCGCATCTGTGCCGATTGGGTCACGTCCGCGGCGAAGAAAGAGGCAGTGCCACCCGCAGCCAGAATCTCGGCCACGACTCTTTCACCGGCCGCAGCGGAGATGTCGTTAACGATGACTTTGGCTCCTTCGGCGGCCAACCGTTTGGCGATGCCCTCGCCGATACCTCCGCCCGAACCGGTGACGATGACGGATTTGTTGTTGACGCGCATGGTCTGCTACCTCAAGAAGATTTGATGATGTTATGGTTTGGGTGAATCTCAGCCGTGCTTGATGGCGACCGTCTTGAGTGTGGTGAAACCGTAGAGCGCTTCAAAGCCCTTTTCGCGACCGTGGCCACTCGACTTGACGCCACCAAAAGGCAGTTCGACACCACCGCCTGCACCATAGTTGTTGATGAATACCTGGCCGCTGCGCAAACGCCGGGCCATCCTGAATTGACGCCCACCGTTGGCCGTCCAGACACCGGCCACCAAGCCGAACTGTGTGGCGTTGGCGAGTTCCACCGCATGGTCTTCATCGCGAAACGCCATCGCGCAGAGTACCGGGCCAAACACTTCCTCCTGCGCAACGCGGTGTGTCACCGGAACGTCGCGCAAGAGGGTGGGAGCCTGATAAAAGCCGGATGCAGGCGCCTGATCAACGATCTGTCCCTGCGCCACCGTGCGGATGTTGGCTGCTTCGGCATCGCGCAAAAATTGTTGAACGCGTTGCTTCTGGCTTTGGCGGATAAGGGGGCCGACGTCCAGGTCCATCGTGGCTGGACCGACGCGCAATTTCTGGATAGCCTCGCCCAGTCGCCTCAGCAGCGGTTCGTAAATGGCATGCTCGATCAGGACGCGCGAACCCGCTGAGCAAGTCTGACCAGCGTTTTGCACGATGGCGTTGATGATGGCCGGCACCGCAGCATCCAGATCGGCGTCGGCGAAAACAATCTGCGGGCTCTTGCCACCGAGTTCCAGTGTGACCGGGCAATGGCGCGCAGCGGCGACCTGCTGGATCAGGCTGCCAACCGTCGGGCTGCCAGTAAAGCTGATGTGATCGATTCCGCTGTGCCGCGCCAGAGCATCGCCGACCTCGTGGCCGTATCCCGTGACGATGTTGATTGCGCCTGCAGGGAAGCCGACTTCGGCGGCCAACTGCGCTACACGGATCAGGGACAGACAGGCGTCTTCCGCCGGTTTGACCACACAGACATTGCCTGCCGCAAGTGCCCCGCCCACGCTGCGGCCAAAGATCTGCATCGGGTAGTTCCAGGGGACGATGTGCCCCGTGACGCCGTGCGGTTCGCGCCAGGTCAGCACGCTGTAACCGTCCAGGTAAGGAATGGTTTCACCATGCAACTTGTCGCAGGCGCCGGCATAAAACTCGAAGTAGCGAGCCAGTGCGGTCGCGTCGGCGCGCGCCTGCTTGGTTGGTTTGCCGCAATCACGCTGCTCTATGTCGCTCAGTTCCTGAGCATGAGCAGTGACCTTTTCTGACAGGCGCATCAGCAAGCGACCGCGCTCCGCAGCGCCAAGCTTGCTCCAGACCGAATCAAAACAAAGTCGTGCAGCGCCCACTGCATGGTCAATGTCAGACCCATTGCTGCGCTGAATTTCGTCGTAGGGCTGTCCGTCGGAAGGGTCGACCACGTCGATGGTTTGACCGGAGGCAGACGGCACGGAGTTGTTGGCGACAAAGTTGAATTGCATAGGTGTGATTTTCCATCAAAAAAGCCCGCCAGAGGCGGGCTTTTTGCAAGGGGGAGGAGGGAATCAGCCGCCGTGAATTTTCATCATCACCGGCACAATCAGCAGCGCCACAATGTTGATGATCTTGATCAGGGGGTTGACGGCAGGGCCTGCCGTGTCCTTGTAGGGGTCGCCAACGGTATCACCGGTCACAGCCGCCTTGTGCGTGTCGGAACCCTTGCCACCGAAATGACCGTCTTCAATGTACTTCTTGGCATTGTCCCAGGCGCCGCCGCCAGTACACATGGAGATTGCCACAAACAGGCCTGTCACGATGGTACCCATCAAGAGGCCACCCAGGGCAGCCGGGCCGAGTACCAGACCGACCAGAATCGGCACCACCACGGGTAGCAGCGACGGAATCATCATTTCCTTAATGGCAGCGGTGGTCAGCATGTCGACCGCCGTGTCGTACTCAGGCTTGGCCGTACCTTCCATGATGCCCTTGATTTCCTTGAATTGGCGGCGCACTTCAACCACCACCGAACCGGCAGCGCGGCCAACCGCTTCCATTGCCATGGCGCCGAAGAGGTAAGGAATCAGGCCGCCAATGAACAGACCGATGATGACCATCGGGTTGCTCAGGTCAAACGTGATGTGCCGGCCGTAGGCTTCAAGCTTGTGCGTGTAGTCAGCAAACAGCACGAGCGCGGCCAGACCGGCTGAGCCAATGGCGTAGCCCTTGGTGACGGCCTTGGTGGTGTTGCCAACGGCATCCAGCGGATCCGTGACGTCACGTACAGACTTGGGCATTTCCGACATTTCGGCGATGCCACCAGCGTTGTCGGTGATGGGACCGTAGGCGTCCAGTGCCACCACAATGCCGGCCATGCTCAGCATGGAAGTAGCAGCAATGGCTATGCCATAAAGGCCGCCCAGCGCATAGGCGGTGTAGATGGCGAAGCAGACGAATATCACGGGCCAGGCCGTGGAGCGCATGGAGACACCCAGGCCGGCAATGATGTTGGTGCCATGGCCAGTCGTTGAAGCCTGCGCGATGTGCTTGACCGGAGCGTATTGCGTGCCGGTGTAGTACTCGGTGATCCAGACCAGTGCAGCGGTCAGGATCAGGCCAACGGCGCAGGCGCCGAACAGCTTCATCTGGCTGCCCGAGGCGGCGATGGCGTTGTCGGGGATCAACCATTGCGTAACGAAAAAGAAGGCGATCAGCGACAGCACACCGGCTACTGCCAGACCCTTGTACAGGGCAGGCATCACATTCTTCATGCCCGGCGTGGCCTTGACGAAGAAGCAGCCGATGATGGAGGCCACGATGGACACCGCGCCGAGTGCCAGCGGATAAACCACTGCGCTCATGCCAGCACCGGTTACCAGCAGGGCGCCGAGCACCATGGTGGCAATCAGCGTGACCGCATAAGTTTCAAACAAATCGGCGGCCATGCCAGCGCAGTCGCCTACATTGTCGCCAACGTTGTCGGCAATCACTGCCGGATTGCGTGGATCATCTTCCGGGATACCGGCTTCAACTTTACCGACCAGGTCAGCACCGACGTCTGCACCCTTGGTGAAAATGCCGCCGCCGAGCCTGGCAAAAATCGAGATCAGCGAGGAGCCAAAGGCAAAGCCGATGAGCGGGTTGAGCAATTGCGCCAGGTTTTTGTCAGGCGTTGCGTTGCCGTTGCCGGTGAGGAACCAGAAGAAACCAGTCACACCCAGCAAGCCCAGACCGACCACCAGCATGCCGGTGATCGCGCCGCCCCGAAAGGCTACATCAAGTGCCGGGCCAATGCCTTTGGTGGCGGCCTGAGCGGTACGGACATTGGCACGTACTGAGACGTTCATGCCAATGAAGCCGCAAGCGCCCGAGAGCACCGCGCCAATCACGAAGCCGATGGCGCTCAACTGATCGAGAAACACCGCAATCAGAATCGCCAGTACCACGCCGACAATGGCAATGGTTTTGTATTGCCGCGCCAGATAGGCCGCAGCACCGGTTTGAATGGCGGCCGCAATTTCCTGCATGCGCGCGTTGCCGGCGTCCTGCGAAAGAATCCAGCTGCGGGCCCAAAAGCCGTAAGCCACGGCAATAAAGCCACAAATGAGCGCCAGAATGAGCGCCGAGTTGCCTGTCATATAAAAATCTCCTGTCGTTGGTTCGCTAAGTAGGGGTGCAGCGCAATCGGCACCTCCGCTGCGTTGCTTCCTCGCCGCGAAACATCAATCAGCAAAGACTTGATGCAGGCGATTGGCCAACCGCTGGACTGTACCGTGAAAATTGCCGATTTCGGGCTGCGGCAAGGTGGCAGTCAGTAAAATCAGGGTTAATACTTAGCAGCCCTGATTTAACGCAATACAAACTACGACAGAGGATTCGCCATG
>CAIYGK010000580.1 GCA_903925725.1 uncultured beta proteobacterium
GACCCCGGCCACCTGCGCGCCATGTCAAAGCAGAGCAGGGCAGTGTCCTTGTCCAAACTCTCCTGGGAAGGCACGATCCGTAATCTGCAAGCTATTTTTGACGAAGCACATCAACTGCGGTTGTCGCACCCGCGGCCTGCCATTGGCTTGGCCATGGGGCGCGAGCTCGCTACGTTGGCGCTCGAATACAAGCGTCTGGGCGAAGCCGTGGATTGGCTGTGGCGCAGCAAGGACGCAAACGCTGCCCCCGGCGCCAGCCCGGCTCCGATACCCATCCACGGCCTGGTCCGCCTGTGGACCGTGGTGAGTTCCAGCCGCCTGGGTTCGGCCCTGCTACGCAGTGCCCGCTTGCGTGCTCTGGCGCGCTGGCTGCTGGACAAGCTTGAGGCGCGCCATCGGTCTGCCGGTCAGGGCTGATGAAGATACTGCTGCTGGTTCACCTGTTTCTGCCCGATTACTTTTCTGGCACCGAGATTCTCACCCTGCACACAGCACAGGAACTCCGATCCCGCGGGCACGAGGTAGAGGTCTTTACCGGGTTTCCGGGCGCCGCGGGCGTATCCGACGACCAGCGGTTCGATAGCTACGAATTTGAAGGCATACCCGTTAGCCGCTTCAAGCACGCCCACAGCCCCATGGGTGCTCAGAACAACGTGGCCGAGCAGGAGTACAACAACCAGCTGGCGGCCGAACATTTCACCGCCCTGCTTGACAGATTCCAGCCCGATGTAGTGCACTTCTTCCATCTGATGCGGATCTCTGCCTCCGTTATCGACGTCTGCGTGCAGCGTGGCATACCGACCGTGCTGACACCAACCGATTTCTGGTTTGTCTGTCCCACCGCGCAATTACGGCTGGAAGACGGCAGCATGTGCGCCGGACCTGATTCAATTGGCGCCAACTGTGTCCGCCATCTCGCTGCCCTGAAGGCGCCCGGACGCACTGCCGATCTCCTCAGTCGATTGCCCGAGGCCATTGTGCATGGGGCGGTTCGGGTTGCCTTGCTACCGGCCTTCAGGCAATTGGGTCCGTCCCGGCTCGTAGCGGCCTTGTCGCGAAGAGAAAAGTTCCTGACAGAGAGGCTCAATCGAATCAAACGCGTGCTGGTACCCACGCGGGTCATGCAACAGACACTGCTGCAACATGGGCTTGAGGCGGTTCGCACCCAATATTGTTCCTACGGAATCAGACTGCCGGCATTGGCCGCGCGAGCCCCGCGCAACGGCGGGCCACTGGTGCTGGGTGTGATCGGCATTGGCGAGCACAAGGGCCCACATGTGCTGATTCAGGCTGTGCGCAAACTTGCACAAGTCGATCTGGTGGCAAGAATCTACGGGCGGCACTCTGACTTTCCCAACTATGTGGACAAGCTCAAGACCATGGCTGGCGACGACCATCGCATTGAGTTCTGCGGCAGCTTTGCGAACGAACACATTGGCAACGTCTTGTCAGAACTCGATGTTCTGGTGGTCCCCTCGATCTGGTTCGAAAACGCACCGCTTGTTATCTATTCGGCGCAGGCTGCGCGTCTGCCGGTGATAGGCTCCAACGTCGCCGGCGTTGCCGAATTGATCACCCATGATGACAACGGCTACCTTTTCCCTCCTGGGAATGTCGATCGCCTGGCAGAGATAATCAGCCGGTTGGCACAAGACCGCGGGCAATTGACCCGCCTCTCAGAAAGGGCGCGCATGCCGAAAACCATTGCTTCCTATACCGACGAACTGCTGGCTGTTTACGGCGAGCTTGGCGCAGCCAGGAGTCAGGAACAATGAAATGCCTGATATTGGGTGGCGCCGGTTTCATAGGTTCCCACCTGGCTCAGGGCTTGCTGGCCGAAGGTCATCAGGTCAGGATTTTTGATCGACCCAACCTGCTGTTGCCGGCAGAACTTCGAGCCGACCCGCGCATTGAGTGGTTCGAGGGCGATTTTCTGAATCAGGACGAACTGGCGCTTGCCGTCACTGGCAGCGAAGTCGTCTTTCATCTGGTGTCGGCAACGCTGCCCAAGTCGTCCAACGACAATCCCGTTTACGACGTCGAGAGCAACATCATCGGCACACTTCGCCTGCTTGATATTGCTCGACTGAACGGTGTGCGTCGCGTTATCTTTGCTTCTTCCGGGGGCACCGTTTATGGCTTGCCGCAAGCCTTGCCCATTGCCGAATCACATCCAACGCAGCCTCTGGTTTCGTACGGTATTGCCAAGCTGGCGATCGAGAAATACCTTCACATGTACCAGGAACTGCATGGCTTGGAGTATTGCGTGCTGCGACTGGCCAACCCCTTTGGTGAGCGCCAGCGGGTCAGCGCAGCGCAGGGGGCAGTGGCAGTATTCTTGCACCGGGCCCTGCACGGCGAGACCATCCACATCTGGGGCGATGGCAGCGTAAGGCGCGACTACATCTACATCAAGGATGCCATCAGCGCCTTCATCAAAGCCATGTCATGGCAGGGCAGTCAACGCGTCTTCAACATCGGCTCCGGCCAGGGGTTGAGCCTCAACGATATCCTCGCTGCCATGGAGAAGTTGCTGGGCAGACCCGTCACGCGCAGCTACGAGCCTGCCCGTAATTTTGATGTTCCGGTCAACGTGCTCGACATCTCCTGTGCGCGCCAGCAACTTGGTTGGGCGCCAGAGGTTTCTTTCCATGACGCGCTGGTCAACACACTGGCCTGGATGCGTGAGAACCAGCATGCAGAGCTCTGAGCCGCAGGCATCTTTGCCCCTGGTCAGTGTCATCATCCGCAGCATGGACCGCGCGGTGCTGGGCGAGGCGCTGGCATCGCTGGCACAGCAGTCCTTTGACAATGTCGAAGTGGTTCTCGTCAACGCCAAAGGCGGCCAGCATCGCGATCCGGGTGCGAATTGCGGACGCTTCCCGCTTCGCCTTGTCAATCAGGGCGCCCCACCGCTCTCAAGACCGCAGGCCGCGAATGCCGGGCTGGATGCTGCCTTGGGCGAGTACCTGGCCTTTCTTGACGACGACGATACGCTGGACCCGGAGCATCTGAGTGCACTGCTCAAAGTGCTGCAGGCGCAGGCCGACGTCAGCGTCGCCTACGCCGGTGTGCGCTGCATGGAACGAGGCGACAGCGAACAGAAAATCTCGCGCATCTTCGGTGAGCCGCTGCACAGCACGGCTCAGTTGCTGGCCGGCAACTTCATCCCGATTCATGCGCCCCTGTTTCCGCGCCAGTTGCTGCAATACGCGCGATACGACGAGACGCTGGAGACCTACGAAGACTGGGACTTCTGGCTGCAACTGGCGCAGCACGCCAAGTTTGTTTACAGCAATCAGGTTACCGCCACCTATTTCACGGGCGGCACCTCGGGTGTCTCTCCGCAAGCGCCCGATATGGATGCGGTGCGCCGCGCTACCCGAGCGCTGTTTGCGAAGTGGATGCGTCTCACGCCTGACGACTTCAAGAAGATCTGCGATCTGTATCACAGCGCCAGCGCCGAAGTGCAGAAGAACCACGCCGAAATTGCGCTCCTGCAGGACCAGTTGCAGGAAGTTCGATCATCGACTTCCTGGCGCGTGACAGCGCCGCTGCGCTGGCTCAAGACCGGTCTGAATCGACTGACAACCAGAACGCCTCCGCTGACTTGACATCGGGACCCAGCGTGTAGGTGCGGTAAAAGTTCAGCGCCTGGATATGGCCGAGATAATTCTGGTGCACCAGTTGCGACGCAAAGCATCGCATGGCCGCTTCCTTCGTGTCGAGCACGGTGGTGATGTCGAGCAACACATTGGGACGCAGCGCTGCGCCCACCTCGTAAAACGCCAAGCGCACATTCGGTGCCGAGCGGCGCACTGCTTCCGTGGCCAGCAACTGGGTTTGCCTATGGTCCGGGTGGTTTTCCCATGGCGATGGGGCATAGACCAGATCGGCACCGCACTGTGCAATCCTGCCTGCCAGACGTTGCGCCAACTCGTCGGAGTAACGCAATTCTCCGTCCGGAAAACCCCAGAACTCTGGCATGCCGTAGCCCAGCAACTGCGCCGCTGCCACGCTCTCGCGCTGGCGCAAGTCAGAGTCAGCATAAAGCGCACCGTCGGTCAATATCACAACGCAGACCGGATGCCCGCTCTCGACGTGCTTGGCAATGGCGCCGCCGCAGCCAAACACCTCGTCGTCTGGATGCGGCGCCAACACCAGTACAGCTTTGGCGGGCACAACCGAACAGGCGTCATACGGAACCATATTCGAACCGACGGGCGGTTCCAGCATAGGCATCGAATTCAACGACATCACTCCCTTGCCCTGGGCTTCGCCACCACAAATCGAAAGTCGCTATTCAAGGCGCCACTCGAAATTAATTGCTGTTCAAATGTCACGGCCTCTTCCAGCACGGCGTTATGCAACGGGTTCGACGCATCGAAATGGTTGACCCTGCCCCCAGACAGCAGCAAATGCACCACAGTGCCACCCAAAGCAAAGTCGTCCAGAACATCGAATTGGTCCCGCAGCATGCTGTGCAACTCTCCCGAGCGAACCGCCTCCGACGGATCCATCTCAATCATTGCATCCACAGTGGGCCGGGTAATTGCGCCGACCGCACGACCATCGTGCCCCCTGTGTAAGTGGGTCGGAACACGGTGCGTCCAAAACCAATTGCATGCGTCCAGTTGAGCCTCTGTCCATTGAAACCGGGACGGCCCGAAGAAGTCAATCGTGATCAGCAGGCCGCCCGGCCGCAGGCAACGTCGAATTCCGTCCATCGCCTGTTCCAGTTGTTCGATGTGATGCAAAGCAGCTTTTGCAAAGACTACATCAAAACACTGTTCGCCATAGCGTCCGAGGTTGACGTCTTGCTGCAGAAATTGCAATCGACTGATCTCATCATCGTTGCCCTGAGACATACGACTTTTACCATGGGCGATGCGCTGGGGCGATAGCTCGAGCCCGGTAATCTGACCAAACACACCGCTTTGCAGTAACTGTTCCTCAAAAGCCCCGTCTCCGCAGCATAGGCTAAGCGCATGGCCTTGCGAGCAGCGAGGATATCTTTCTTTGAGGAAAGAAAAAAAATCGATATCTGCTCTGCCAAACGCGTGACGCATGACCGCCTGAAAAACCGTGGGATGATCGCCCCAATCGTTGTAGACGCCTCGCGTTACCGGCAGATCACGTTGCCATGTAGCCCAATGATCGGCAGTCCGCTGCAGATTCTCCAAATCAGGCTCGTGGGTAGGCATTGCCAAATATTTTACAGTCGCACGGCACGGCGAAGTGCTTCATTCCGGCTTGAAAGTTGCGATCGAGGTATATCCAAATGGATTGCCGCGCTGCGCCCGCAGCGACAATGAGGAATAAAATTCGTGCCTCGTGACTCCGCCACGAGCGTCAACAAAACCTCCATGTTCAAGCATCACTATCTGTACTGGCAATGGCTCAGGCGCGATGTGGCAGGTCGCTACCGCGGCTCGGTCCTGGGTCTGCTGTGGCCGATTCTTCAGCCGCTGACCCAGATAGCTGTCTTCTCCCTGATTTTTTATGAGTTCATGCAAATGCGCTGGCCCAACACGGGTTCCAACGGCGACGCCATGGACTACGGTCTGAACGTCTTCGCCGGGCTGGCCGTGTTCAACTTCTTCGCAGAGGTGTTGGCTCGCGCGCCAAGTGCCATCCTGTCGCAACCCAATCTGGTGACCAAGGTCCGCTTTCCGCTCCTGCTGCTGCCCGCCGTTACCGTCGGTAGTGCGCTGGTTCACATCGCCGTCGGCAGCGTCTCACTGATATTGCTGGCCGCCCTCTTCAGGCATGCGTCCTGGGTGATGCTCTGGCTGCCTGTGTTCCTGTTGCCGCTCATCCTTTACGGCCTGGCGCTGGCCCTGCTGCTGGCAAGCCTGGGCATTTACCTCCGGGATATCGGGCAAGTCATGCCTGCGCTGACCAATATGCTGATGTTTCTCACGCCCATTTTCTACCCTGCCAC
>CAIYGK010000581.1 GCA_903925725.1 uncultured beta proteobacterium
CGTCTCCAGCGGTCGCGGCGCCAGGTTCTGGCCACCGTTATCGGGCTTGTCGGCATCGGGCGCGCCGTCCATCACCAGCGTGTGGCCACTGCCGGTCTCGGCCACAAAACCCATGCCAGAGCGCGTGCCCAGAGCCCCGGTCCAACTCACTGTGCATTCCATACTGCCACCCACCTTTGCGCGATCCATGTTGAAATTCTTGCATGTAGCGCTGAGCTTATCATTGCACTGCCATGAAGACCCACCACCTGACCCCCGCCGACTATCTGAAAAAAATCCTGACGGCACGCGTCTATGACGTCGCGGTCGAAACGCCGCTGGAGCCGGCCAGAGCCCTGAGTCGGCGCCTACACAACAGCGTGCTGCTCAAGCGCGAGGACCAGCAGGCGGTGCACAGCTTCAAGTTGCGCGGCGCCTACAACCGGATGGCGCACCTGACGCCTGAGCAACTGAAAAAGGGCGTGATCTGCGCCTCCGCCGGCAACCATGCGCAAGGGGTCGCCCTAAGTGCGCACAAACTGGGCACGCGCGCCGTCATCGTGATGCCAACCACCACACCGCAGGTCAAGGTTGACGCGGTACGCCACTTTGGTGGCGAGGTTGTGCTGCATGGCGACAGCTACTCCGATGCCTACGCGCACGCGGCAACGCTGGAAAAGAAACAGGGCCTGACTTTTGTGCATCCGTTTGACGACCCCGACGTGATTGCCGGCCAGGGAACGATTGCGATGGAGATGCTGCGCCAGTTGCAGGGGCTGGGCTCGAACCGTCTCGACGCCGTGTTTGTAGCCATCGGTGGCGGTGGTCTGATCTCGGGTGTGGCCAACTACATCAAGGCGGTGCGACCGGAGATCAAGGTGATTGGTGTGCAGATGAACGACTCTGACGCCTTCATGCAGTCGGTGACCGCAAAAAAGCGTGTCACCTTGAGCGATGTTGGCCTGTTCTCCGACGGCACCGCCGTCAAGCTGGTGGGAGAGGAAACCTTCAGGACCGCGCGCAAGTTGGTTGACGACTACATCCTTGTTGACACGGATGCCGTTTGCGCCGCTATCAAGGACGTGTTTGTCGACACCCGCAGCATTGTCGAGCCTGCTGGTGCCCTCGCAGTGGCGGCGATCAAGCAGTACGTGGCGACACACAAGACCCGGGGCGAAACCTACGCCGCCATTTTGTGTGGCGCCAACATGAACTTTGACCGCCTGCGCTTTGTCGCCGAACGGGCCGAAGTGGGTGAAGAGCGCGAGGCCCTGTTTGCCGTCACCATCCCCGAGGAGCGTGGCAGTTTTAAGCGCTTTTGCGAGTTGATCGGCAACCTGCCCGGCGGTCCGCGCAATGTGACCGAATTCAACTACCGCATCAACGACGCAGCGCAAGCCCACGTCTTTGTCGGTTTGACGACGCACGGCAAAGGTGAATCGGGCAAGATTGCCGCCAACTTTGACAAGCACCGCTTCAAAACGCTGGACCTGACACACGACGAACTGGCCAAGGAACACATCCGCCATATGGTGGGTGGTCACTCCAAACTGGCACAGGACGAACGGCTGCTGCGCTTTGTCTTTCCGGAGCGCCCCGGCGCGCTGCTGAAGTTTCTGAGCCTGTTGCGGCCAGGCTGGAATATCAGCCTGTTTCACTATCGCAATCAAGGTGCCGACTATGGCCGCATTCTGGTCGGACTGCAGGTGCCAAAGGCGGACGACGCGGCCTTCAACAAGTTCCTGGAGACTCTGGGCTACCCCTGCGTGGAAGAAACCAGCAACCCGGTGTACCGGATGTTCCTGCAATCATGAGCACCTCCCTGGAAGGCAAACTGGTGGTGGCGATTTCAAGCCGCGCGCTGTTTGACTTCGAGGAAGAAAACGAGGTCTTCGAGCAAAACGACGACCGCGCCTACATGGCCTTGCAACTGCAAAGACTGGACACGCCAGCCAAACCGGGTGTCGCGTTTTCGCTGGTGAAGAAATTGCTGGCCTTCAACCAGACGCCGCTGGAAGCCGCGACGCAGCGCGTTGAAGTGGTGATCCTGTCACGCAACGAC
>CAIYGK010000582.1 GCA_903925725.1 uncultured beta proteobacterium
TTCAAGAACATGCCCTTTTAGATTTTGACGTTGCATCTTTTGGTGTCCTTGGTGTTCTTGGTGGTGAAAATGATTTTTTTGGTTAGTAGGCTATTCGCTTGATTCCGTCGCGCAGCAGGCGGACGTTGAAATTGATCAGCAGGCCGAGGCGCAAACCGGATAGCTTCAGGTAGGTAATAAGTTGCGATTCGTGAATCGGCAGCAGGGTTTTGACTGCCTTCAATTCCACGATGAGGCGTTTCGCTACCACCATGTCCAGACGCAAGCCGGTATCGAGCCTGATGTCCTGGTAAACGATAGGCAAGGAAATTTGAGTTTCGAAGGCTAGGTTTCGCGATTTGAGTTCGTGAGCCAGGCAGGCTTCATAGACCGATTCGAGCAAGCCTGGCCCCAGTGTCTTGTGGACTTTGATTGCGGCATCCACCACCTCTCGCGCCAAGGCATCTGTATCGGCATCGATCTCTTGACGCATTTCCTGTTTTCCTAGGCGATGGTGTTTCAAACCCTGTTATCACCACCAAGGACACCAAGAAAACCGAAATTCAAGAAAATAATTTTCAAGATTTTGACTTTGCCTCTCTTGGTGTTCTTGGTGTCCTTGGTGGTAAATATGCTTCAGTTCTTGAAGCGCTGCGTGTAGGTCACGAATTCGTCCAGCTTGGCCCGCGCCGCACCGCTCCTGATGGCTTCCCGGGCGGACCTGATGCCTGCGGCTATGGAGTCGGCGAGGTTGGCGGCGTAGAGAGCCGCGCCGGCATTCAGGACGACGATCTCGCGCGGCGTGCCTTCATGGTTAGCCAGTGCCTCGATCACCATCTCCTTCGATTCCGCGATGCCGGCGACACGCAGGCCGCGGTTCGACATCATCTGCATGCCGAAGTCCTCGGGATGGATTTCGTACTCGCTGATCTTGCCGTCCTTCAGTTCGCCGACCATGGTCGTGGCCCCCAGCGAGATCTCGTCCATGCCGTCCTTGCCCCAGACTACCAGCACATGATGGGCGCCGAGACGCTCCATGACGCGGACCAGGATGCCGACCAGGTCGGGGTGGAAGACCCCCATCAGGGTATTCGGTGCGCCGGCGGGATTGGTCAGCGGGCCGAGAATGTTGAAGATGGTTCGCACGCCCATCTCGCGACGCACCGGCGCGACGTTCTTCATCGCCTGGTGGTGGCTGGGCGCGAACATGAAGCCGATGCCGGTCGCGGATATCGATTCGGCGACCTGTTGCGGGCTGAGCATGATGTTCGCACCCAGGGCTTCGAGTACATCGGCGCTGCCGGAACTCGAGGAGACGCTGCGGTTGCCGTGCTTGGCGACTTTCGCGCCGGCCGCCGCGGCGACGAACATCGAGGCGGTCGAGATGTTGAAGGTCTGTGCGCCATCGCCGCCCGTGCCGACGATATCCACGAAGTTCCGGTGCACTGCTTCGCCGCCGCCCTCTACCGCTACCTCGACCTTGGTGGACAGTTCGCGCATCACTTGCGCGGCGGCGGAAATTTCGCCTATGGTTTCCTTCTTCACGCGCAGGCCGGTGAGGATCGCCGCCACCATCAGCGGCGAAACTTCGCCCTGCATGATCTGCCGCATCAGATGCAGCATCTCGTCATGAAAAATCTCGCGGTGCTCGATGGTGCGCTGTAGTGCCTGCTGGGCGGTGATCATGGCTCGACCCTCAGAAAGTTTTTCAGGAGCAGGTGGCCGTGCTCGCTGAGTATGGACTCGGGATGGAACTGCACGCCCTCGAGCCGGTATTCGCGGTGACGCACGCCCATGATCTCGCCGTCCTCGGTCCAGGCGGTGATATTCAGGCAGGCAGGCAGGTGCTCTCGGGAAATGGCCAGCGAGTGGTAGCGGGTCGCGGTGAAGGGATCGGGCAGATTGCGGAACACGCCGCCGCCCTCGTGATGGATCGCCGAGGTCTTGCCATGCATCAGCGCACGGGCGTGGACTATCTCGCCGCCGAAAGCCGCGGCGATGCTCTGATGGCCCAGGCAGACGCCGAGTATCGGGATAGCGCCTGCGAACTCCCGGATCGCCGCCACGGAAATGCCCGCCTCGGCGGGAGAGCAGGGGCCGGGCGAGACGACGATATGGTCGGGCTTCATCGCGGCGATTTCCTTGAGGCTGATCGCGTCGTTGCGATAGACGCGCACCAATTCGCCCAGTTCGCCGAAATACTGCACCAGGTTGTAGGTGAAGGAGTCGTAGTTGTCGATCATCAGCAGCATTTTTAACTTATCCTATTGATTATTCAATGAGTGCATTACTGAATCATTGAGTTTTATCCGGTAAATTATCCGGTTATTTCGTCGCTTGAAGACCGCACCGACACCCGGCACCGGGAAACCTGCATTATCGCCTGCCCGATGAAGCTGCTCAAGGCTGGCGATTATGGTCATGATTACGAGACGACCAAAGCACTTCATGCTACCGCCCACATAGCCGACAGCAACTCCGCCTGCGCCAGCACCGTCTTGGTTGCTTCCTCTTGCAAGTCAGGCGGGAATCCATGCTTTTTGAGAATGCGCTTTACCATCACCTTGATTCTGGCACGCGCACTTTCACGGACGGCCCAGTCGATGGTCACGCTCTTGCGGACTTGGGTCACAAGTTCAGCGGCGATAACTTTTAGCTCGTCGTTACCCATCGCTTGCACTGCGCTTTCGTTTGCGGCAAGGGCATCGTAGAAAGCAATCTCGTCTTCGTTCAAGCCAAGGTCTACACCGCGCTTCGTCGCGGCATCCATTTCCTTGGCCAGATTGATGAGCTCTTCGATGACCTCGTGGGTTGCGATTGCACGGTTGTGATAGGCGTTGAGCGTGCTCTTCAGCATCTCGCTGAACTGGCGGCTTTGAACAAGATTACGCACGGAACGCAATTTTATTTCGTCCTTGAGCAACTTCGCCAACAACTCAGCGGCGACATTTTTGTGTTTCAGGCCGCGCACCTCGGCAAGAAATTGGTCGGAGAGAATGCTGATATCTGGTTTCTTCAATCCGGCAGCGGTGAAAACATCGATGATGCCCTCGTCGGCCATGATCGCCTTGGAGACGAGTTGCCGAACTGCCGAATCAATTTCTTCCGGTGGACGTTGAGTGCCAGAGGTCTTCGCGAGCTGTGCCTTGATCGCTTGGAAGAAGGCAATATCATCGCGCAACTCTATGGCTTCATCTGTGGCTGCGCACAGCGCAAAAACGCGTGAGAGGTCAGTCACCACCTGCACGAAGCGTTGCTTTCCATTTTCCTGCTGCAACACATGCTCCTGTCCTGCTGGAATCAAGCCGAGGCGTTCGGCGGACGTGCCAGTCATCCACTTATCCCAGTTAAAACCGTGCATGATGGCGCAGGCGACCTCGTGTTTTTCCTGCATCATCGCGATGGCCTGGGCGGTATCGATGCTCGGGCTACCCTGCCCGCCGCTCTCGGTATAGGTAGCGAGGGCGTGCTTCAGTTGATCGGCGAGACCGAGATAATCAACCACCAAGCCGCCGGGCTTGTCGCGGAACACGCGGTTCACCCGAGCAATGGCCTGCATCAAGCCGTGACTGCGCATCGGCTTGTCGGCATACATCGTGTGCAGGCACGGCGCGTCGAAGCCGGTCAACCACATATCGCGCACGATCACAATGTGGAACGGATCTTTGCTGTCCTTGAAGCGGGTCGCCAATTCACGGCGACGCAGCTTGTTGCGGATGTGCGGTTGCCAGTCGGGGCCGTCGTCGGCGCTGCCGGTCATCACGATCTTCACCACGCACACCTGCGTTTTCTCGGCTTCGATGTCGTCGTCCTTGGCACTGGCCCAGTCTGGCCGTAACTTGATGATGGCATTGTAGAGGTCAACGCAAATACGGCGGCTCATACACACCACCATCGCCTTGCCATCCATCGCTTCGAGGCGGCGCTCGTAGTGCTGAACGAGGTCGGCAGCCACGATTGCGATACGTTTTGGATCGCCGACCAAAGCTTCGAGTGCTGCCCATTTCGTTTTCAGTTTCTGCTTTTTGTCTTCTTCCTCGCCCTCGGTGATTTCGTCGAACTCCTCGTCGATCTCCGGTAGTGCGGCCTGGTTCAACGCCAGCTTGGCGATGCGGCTTTCGTAATAAATCGGCACCGTCGCCTTGTCCGCCACGGCGCGCTGGATGTCGTAGATGCTGATGTAGTCGCCGAAAATCGCCCGCGTGTTGGCATCATTCTTCTCGATGGGCGTGCCGGTGAAACCGATAAACGAGGCATTCGGTAGCGCATCGCGCAGGTTGCGCGCGAGACCGTCGATCAAATCATATTGGCTGCGGTGTGCTTCGTCGGCAATGACCACGATATTCCGCCGTGGCGAAAGCTCCGGCATCTTCTCGCCCTTATCAGGCATGAATTTTTGTATCGTGGTGAAGACCACACCGCCGCTGGCTACTTGCAGCAGTTCGCGCAACCGCTCGCGGCTATCGGCCTGCACCGGCATCTGGCGCAACAACTCATGGCAGCGCTGAAATTGACCGAAGAGCTGATCGTCCAAATCGTTGCGGTCGGTGAGCACAACCAGCGTCGGATTCTGCATCGCCGGATGCCGCACCACGCGAGCAGCGTAGAACAGCATGGAGAAACTCTTGCCCGAACCCTGCGTGTGCCACACCACCCCCGCGCGACGGTCGCCCGGTTTGCCACCATGCATCCTGCCTGCCCAATATGCGCCGAGATTTTGGTGTAGGTGTTGATCATCCACCATGCCACTCGCTCTCACCGTTTCTTCCACGGCAGCGTTCACCGCGTGGAATTGGTGGTAGCCCGCGATGATCTTGTGCAGTTGGTCGCTGTCCGTGTCCTCCTCGAAGACGATGAAATGCTGGAGCAGGTCGAGGAAGCGTTTCGGCTCGAACACCCCACACACCAGCACCTCCAGTTCCAGCGCAGTTTTAGGCGCATCGCCCTCGCCATCTATCGTGCGCCACACCTTGAACCATTCCTGATTAGCGGTGAGGGAGCCGATACGCGCATTCGTGCCATCGGACACCACCATTACCTCGTTGTAGTGAAACAGGCTGCCGATTTGTTGTTTGTAGGTTTGCAGTTGATTGAACGCCGACCAGATCGTCGCATTTTCATCCGCCGCATTCTTCAATTCGATCACTGCCAGCGGCAGGCCGTTGACGAAGACCACAATGTCAGGCCGCCGATTGTTTTGGCCTTCGATGACGGTGAACTGGTTCACCGCCAGCCAGTCATTGTTTTTGGCGTTATCGAAATCCATCAGCCGCGCATGATCGCCCGCGATGCTGCCATCTGCGCGCCTGTATTCCACCGGCACCCCATCGCGCAGCATGGCGTGAAAGTTCCGGTTGGTCTGCGTGGGCGAAGGCGTGCCAACGCGCAACACCTTGCGCAGCGCATCCTCACGCGCTTCTTCCGGCATGTCTGGATTCAACCGCCAGATCGCATCGCGCAAGCGGCCAACCAGTACCACGTCAGCAAACGAATCCCGCTCTGCCGCCGGTTCACCGGGTGCCATGTGCGGCCCGTGGCCGATGGCATAGCCCAACGCCCCGAACCAGTTCAGGGCGGCATCTTCGACGATGGATTCGTTAATCTGGCTCATTCAGTTTTGCGTTTAAATAAACAACTTGTTGAAAATAAATACATTAGATGATCTATAGGGCACTTGCGCCGGTTTGCTTTTAAATAAGAATCAGGCCCAAAACGGCACATAGCTCCGATAGCGTGTAGAGGTCTGGGCAGGGTCGGCAAGCTTTACCTTTCCAGCATCCATCGTCGCCGCTATAACTTGAGAAACCGTGGCTGTCTTATCTTCCGACAGCTTAAATCTCTCCCTCAGGCTCTGGTTCGTCATCTTCTCATTCATCACATAGCGCAGGCAGCAATGCTGGTAGCAGGCGCGAATGCGGTCATTGCGATCCATCTGTTCAATGTCCATGTGTGCAAAGAGCAAAGCCGAGGTGCGCCGCTCGCCTACTCGAAAATCTGGGGCTGGCAATTGATACACCTCTGCCGCCTGCACGACTTTATCAACGCCACTGCCTTTCTCTTCGCAGATACCTAGCCGCCGCATCAAATCAGCCAACCGCTCATTGCGCGACTGGTATTCGTCAATGAATCGGTCCGGCGAAATGAAAGGCTTTCCAGGATTTGAAATCTCCATCCGGTCATCGTAAATTTCGATCATCACCGAGGTACCAGTCTGGGTGAAGTCCTGATGAATGAGCGCATTCGCCACCAGTTCACGCACCGCAATTTCCGGAAACATCTTGACCTCACGCCGCAACGCCTGTTCGATCACCTCGTTTGAAGGCACCAGCCCGTAGATGAATTCCACCAGCCCTTGATAGCCAACCGCATAACCTTTCATGCCCAGCTTATCCAGCTTCGTCTTCAGCTTGTTTTTGCCCTCGTAAACGATCACCCGCGCGGCCTTGCGCGCCAGCATGTCGAACTGCTCCAGTTTCTTGGCAAACAGAATCGCCCCCAGATTTGTGATCATCCATCTGCCGTCTTGGCGCTGGATGAGCTTCTCGCTCTCAAAACGCTCCAACACACCTGCCCGATTGACCGGATATGGCAAGTGCAACAGGTCGAAATAGCTCTGTGTATCCAGCAATTGCACCACCTTGTCATCATCACAATCAGTCAGTGCAGGCTGAGAAAACCAGTCCGGTTGCCCCTCAGAAAAAATCACCCGTAGCCGATCCTCGCTCATCGGCACCAATTCTTCACCGGCACGCATGAGGTAAGCCCCCTCGAAATCGTAAACCGTGCCGCGCGGGCGACTCGGAATATGGAACACCAGCACGCGACCATCTGGATGTTGCACCTCTTCAATCTCTACTCTAAAGCCCAACACCTGGAACATCTTGGCCGCCATGTCCACCGGATCATTGAAAGCCGCCGTACCCACAACCTTGCGGGGCGGTTGATCTTCGATGCCGAGTAGCAGATACCCGCCGCCTTCATTCGCCAACGCCACGCAGTATTTGTAGAGCTTGCGGTTGTCAAACTGCGTCTTCGCTTCCTTGAACTCCAGCCGCTGGTGCTCCGAATGGGCTGCCCGCCAAGTGTCAATTTGTTGAATAGTCGTCGCCATAATCAGCCCGCACTTTGCCCTAATTTTTCAGTGACGCCAACGCTAGGCACCACGATCACCAGCTTCGGATGCAACGCGTCATAGTTTTTCCCATTGGCGGCGTCTTCTACGATAGATTCGTTGTGGTTGTGAAAAGTCATGGGATAAATGAGGCCTGAGTTGGCGTTTGCATAACTCTAGTCATTAGATCAACACCTGAAACATCGTCGTAGCGTGTTGGAATTTTCTCCCTGAGCTTGAAGAAGCGCTGGTGCGCTGATCTGGTAAGCTGTCCGTAGGTGATTGCAATCACGCGCCCGCGAAGAACACCGTCTTCCTTGATCTCTTTTTCTTTGCTGGTCTTGGGTTGAATCTCGTAACCAACGACAAATGCACGAAACATCGGTGTTCCGTCCATAACACCACTGCTCAAAAAATCCTGAACATAGCTGTCAGCCTGGTTCATCTCGTCGCGCCCGATAGCCGACTTCCCCTTCTTCAATTCGATGATGAGTACATCCTGAATCTTCGTCAGATTCTGGTCGTAGCTGTCGAAGGTCTCAGTGCCGACGACCGAATAGGTCGCATCAGCCATGACCACCAAGTCAGGGCGCTGACGCGCGTTGATAAATGCAGAGGCATCTGGCTTCTGGCCAAAGACTTTTTCCGCAGCGGTTCGCAAAGTGACATTTGAAGCATACTCATGGCTGTCAAACTCATGACCAAACAGCCAGCGTGCTTGGGTAACTAATGGGTGCAGCGTGTGAAGCTCGTCGGTATTTGAATCTCCGCAGAGTTTCTCTATTGCCACGATGACTGCTAGCCTGTGGTCGATTTCATCAAGCACTGATAGCGCATCTCTCACCGTCCACTGGCTAAGCAACCGATCCAAACCATCAATATCTGATTCATCAAGCTGCGTAAGTTTCTCCAGCAAAGCGGCACCACTCCTGGATTTCTCCAGGTTAATGACCGCCTGAACTGCTATCGCCAATGTCTCAGAATTGATAGTCGGATGCTGCTTTACCAAATCTTGCGTGAAACTGGCGACCTCGATCCGTCCAAGTGTGGAAAGCTCTTTGAATTGCTCGCGATTGCGGACAAGCGCATCTTCCGAGCTTTCTTCAACGAAGTTGGCAGAAAGTTTTTCAAACATTTCCAGCGCGTAACGGCACACAGCCTCGTTGAGCGCCTTAACGTTATCAGTGGACTTGAACCGCCCCCAGTCTTCTTCCACCTCAGGAATCCACTCAGCTCCCGCTTGGACAACGATAGCGTAACGCTTTGCAAAGCGGCATCGCCCATCAAGGATTGCTGTATTACCGATGATCCATCCTGGAGTTCCGACTAAGCGGTTGTTCACCCAAAATGCTATTCCTTGGTAAAGCGTCGACGTAGCAGCCTTTGTAGAGTCCACCACAAAAGCTTCTGCATTAAGCGATCCCGTGACCTGCAGCACAGTTCGCTCAATCAGGCCGGAGTGCTCAGGCAAAGATATTGATTGACCATTTACACGCACCACAAACTGCGGATCATGCAGAAATCGAGCTGAAATAATCTCGCGTATGCGGTCAGCGTCCGGAATGCGCCGTTCCACCACTACCGATAGCCGCGAGCCATGGCCAATTCGCTGGAATACGCTCTCGCTTTCGATTATGAAGGGCGTTTGCTGGCTATGGGTGCTCACGACAAACTGCGCTCCCTTTCCCTCGCGCCATGTTTCAACTTCGTAGCGATCCGCAAAACAGAGCAAGCCATGGCGACCTACACCATTGCGACCATAGGCTCGACGCCTCAAGTCCTTGCGCTCCGGCGGAAATTCTACATTCGACCCTTGGTGCTTAACTCGATCATAGGCCAGCGTCATCCAGCGCCCCTTGAATTGCGTTACGCTCATTCCGTGCCCATCATCATAAACGACAAGCGCATTCTGTTTTTCAGTCGGGATTGTGATATCAACATATGAAGCCCCTGCATCCCAAGCATTTGCCACCAACTCCGTCAGAGCCACGTCCGGGTCGTGAGCAATACGTCCGAGCGTTCTAAGCAGGTAGTCTTCCTCGAACAGAGAGCCGAATCCTGTTACATTTTTCTTTTGGCGCGCCATTCGGTTTCCTTTCTAATCCACTCTTATTTCACATTGTGGGCATCGAAATTTACATCAACGACAACGAGTTCAAAATTGAGCGACTAAGCCCGTTCATAGGGGTAAACATTTTTGTAATTCCTGTTGAGATATGAGCCAACAGAAGGCGCAGTTCGCAGGTTTTCAAATTCGTGCTCGGGGACACCTTTGTAGGCGTAGGTCGAGCCGTTGAGAAATTGAACGTATACCATTAGACTGTCTGCATCGTAACCGACGGCAGCGATGTTCGATGAA
>CAIYGK010000583.1 GCA_903925725.1 uncultured beta proteobacterium
TCAGTCGTGGTCTTGACCCAAATACCCTGAATTCGGCCGGCGAACACGCATTGATTGTCGCCGTCCGCGAGCCATCCGTGCAGGTGGTTTCTGTCCTGCTCCAGTCGTCGAATGTCAATGTGGAGGCCCGTACCCAGCAGGACGAAAGCCCACTGATGCTTGCTGCGCTGAAAGGACTGACCGAACTTTGCCGGCAACTGATAGCCCTTGGTGCTGACGTCAACAAGCCGGGCTGGACCGCGCTTCATTACGCTGCGACCAACGGCCATTTGACAACCATGGAGTTGCTGCTTGATGAGCATGCCTACATTGACGCTGCATCGCCGAACGGAACGACGCCTCTGATGATGGCAGCGCACTACGGCACGTCGTCTGCCGTGAGATTGTTGCTGGCTGCCGGTGCTGAACCAACGTTGAAGAACGATCAGGGTTTGTCGGCCATTGATTTCGCACACGGAGCCAGTCGAACCGATTCTGCAGAGATGATTGCTGCCGCTATACGAGCCCGACAACCTAAGGGCACCTGGTGAAACAGATAAACTTGTACTTTATACGATGTATATTATGTTAACTACAACTTAGAATAAACCAGTCGGATTACATTTCTGGCTGCGCATACATCGACACCATGAATCTCACCGTTGGTGCGCTCGGATCAACGAATGACGAGCCCAGCGAAATCTCCCCCTGACCATGCAGAACGCACTCCTCACGGCGTAACAGCAAATCGGAACCGTCACCGGAGAAACGCAGCCAGCAGCCATAGGAACTCAGGTCGACCAGGATCATGCTGCCATTGCGCCAGTCAATCCGGGCATGGGTCCGGGAAACACGGGGATCGTCAACCACAAATTCCGCTTGGCGCAAACGGCCAATATGAATCGGTAAATCAAAGGACTTGAAAGACTTCCTTACATCCATCCAGATCAACTCGATCTGACCTCCCAGTGTGTCGACCTCAGACGGATCAAACAGGGGGACCATATCGGATTGTCGCGTCAACAGGGATGAGGCGGCGTCATCTTCCCAGTCCACCTGATGCACCGAACAAGGCTCGGCACGACCACGGATACTGATGGGGCCAAGAACCCGAAAGCGTACGCCCTCGGCCTCGTTGATTCCCTCAAGCGCAGCGGCGTTAGCCCAAATCTGATTGGCCCCGGAGAGATCGCTCAAACGAGCAGCCACGTTGACTGCATCCCCGTAGCAATCGTTCGAAACAATTTCCACGTCACCGCATGCGACGCCAATACGAATCGGTAGCCGGTGTGCCAAGGCGACCTTGGCCATGCGCTCCTGGTGCTTGCGTTGAATCTCGACCACCGCGTTAATGGCGGAACGATTGTTGTAAAACAGTGCAAGAACACCATCACCCAACAACTTGACAACCCGTCCCTCGTGCACTACGACGGTTTTGGAAATCCATTCAGTTATCTGGGTAACAGCCTGGGTCGCCTGAACGTTGCCCAACGCTTCATAGACACTTGTACTGCCAAAAAGATCAGTGAAGACAACGGTAGCGTGAACACTCATTCCGGACAAATTCTCTCTTTTGAACTGTGACTGAGTTTAGGGCATATCCGGGGTCAGGACACAGCGCCCCAAAAGAGCATCGCGTCTTGTCCGTCCACAATCAGATCGACTTTCGCTCCTACTGGCAACACCACCTTGGTGGCGACGTGACCATAGGGCAAATTTGTCAGGACCGGAACCTTGAGTTGCCTGCGCAACCAGGTAAGCACCGTCGCCAGTCTGAAACCACGGTCGTGCGCAACCAGAGTGTATTCAGTGAACTGCCCCAACACGATCGCCTTTTGACGTTGCAAGACGCCCGCATGGAGAAGCTGTGTCAACATTCGCTCGATACGGTAGGGATGCTCCGCGACGTCCTCCAGGAACAGGATCCCTCCCTTCAGATCCGGGAAGAACGGTGTCCCGAGCAACGATGTCAGTACCGACAGATTGCCACCCCACAGGGTTGCCTTCCTGAAGTGCTTGCTCGCCAGTGCAACTCCATCCCGGTCCTGACGCCAGCCTGCACCCTCCCCTTGCCCGCTGGTAAGGTCACCAAAACAAGCCTCCATGATGTCATCAGGCAGGACAGCCGCGTCCTTGCCATCCGGGTCGGGCTTGTGCCCGACGCCAAAACCCTCGCACAGGGCAGGACCTGCCCAGGTAATGGCACCCGTACGCGCCAACACGGCGCTTTGAAACGCAGTGAAGTCAGAGATGCCGACAAACAGCATGCCACCCTCGATCGCTTTGGCCACCTTGCTGTAATGGATGCCGCCAAGGATGCGGGTCAGGCCATATCCACCGCGCGAAATCAGCGCGACATCTGCGCCACTGGCCGCAGCGCGATGGATGGCGGCCAGTCGGGTATCGTCGTCGCCCGCGAAACGCAAATAACTCGCCAGCGCTGCAGTATCAATTTCCACCTCGTAGCCAAGCGTGCGCAGTCGTGCTGCGCCCCGCCGAAAAGCCGCCCTGTCACGCACTGCGCCGGACGGCGAATAGATGTAGATACGCTTACTCATGGTTATGGGTGTGTTGATGAATCCGGGAATTATTGCCGGCACGCGCCAACTGGCGCCGCTCGTGAAAAAAGGCTTGCAAGAGGCTGCTGCATTCGGCTTCAAGCAGCCCACCTTGCACCACAGTCTGATGGTTCAGGCGGGGATTGACGAACAAATCAATGACCGAACCTGCCGCACCGGTTTTGGGATCTGCGGCCCCGAAGACCACGCGCTGGATGCGCGCATGCAGAATGGCACCAACGCACATGGCGCAGGGCTCCAGCGTGACAAACAGTTCACAACGGCTCAGACGGTAGTTGCCGAGCCATAGGGCCGCGGCGCGCAAGGCCTGGATTTCAGCGTGCGCAGTCGGATCATGGCACACGATCGATGCATTGCAGCCGCTGGCAATCACTTGACCATCGCGCACGACTACCGCACCCACCGGCACTTCACCGGCGGCCAAGGCAACACGGGCCTGTGCCAGTGCCAGTGTCATGCAGGCTGTGTCGTCCATCAGCGCACAGGGATCATGCCCAATCTGTCGATCCAGTCGGCTAGCGCACGTTCGTTCTCGTTGCCCGCCGCATACGCTGCCCTCATGGTCGAGTGCGATTCAGGTCGGTGCTGATTGATCTTGAGCTTGCATTGCAGGTCGGTTACGAGAAGCTCAAAACCAACGATGCCAGCGAGCATCTTCTGCGCAAACTCGGATCCCAGTGAGCGCCATTGCTGGGCGTAAGCGGGTTCATGATCGCCAATCAACTTCTTCAGCAGTTTGTCTTTCTGGTCCGGGTCTTCAACCAGCGTGGCCTGTACCCGGCAGTGCACTGCAAGGTAGTTCCAGGTCGGCACCCGAAGCAGGTCGGGGTACACGGCAGGACTCAGATAAGCCTGAGGTCCCATGAAAGTGACCAGGGCTTGCGGGCGTGCCTGCAGATAGCGCCAATGCGGATTGGCCTTGGCACAGTGACCCAGCAACATGATCTTCTCATCATCCTGTTCCAGATGCAGCGGAACATGACTGACAAAGGGAAACGCGCCTTCGTCAATGCTGATCAGGCTGGCAAACGGGTGGTCGCGCATCAGCTTTAGCGCATGAATGCGGTCGTCCGGTTTGAATTGCGGTGGCAGATACATTGATCGAACCGTCCTAGCTCACGAAGCGGCCGGCAACATACAGAAGGCAGCAAGCTTGTTGCCGTCAAGGTCGCGAAAATAGGCACCATAAAAA
>CAIYGK010000584.1 GCA_903925725.1 uncultured beta proteobacterium
AATGCCGGCGCGTTCGTCACTGGTGATGTTGCGTATGCAGTTGCCGCTGGTCTGGATGCCGTGCATGTCGGCCGAGGCCAGCAGGTCCATCACATCGGCACTGTCGGCGAGCGCAATCCAGTTGAACTGCAGGTTCTGGCGCGTCGTGAAATGGCCGTAGCCGGTGGGGAGTTTGGCGGTGCCGAGCGCTGATTGCTTTTCCTGGGCGCTATCGTAAACCTGTTGACTCGGCTGGTCGTAGTCGCGCGCTATGGTAGCAAGCACGCGAAGTTGGGCGCTGGAGAGCTCGCCGTAGGGCACGGCGACTCGCAGCATGGGTGCGTGACGCTGCACATACCAGCCGTTTTGCAGGCGCAGCGGGCGAAAGTCGTCGTCGCTGAGTTGGCCACTCAGATTGCGTTGAAGTTGGTCGCGGTACTGCGCAGCACGCTGCCTGACGAAATGGCGGTCGAAAACGGTATATCGGTACATGGTTGTACCGAATCTAAAGCCTGAGCCCTGGTTCGCAAACTACATTGTTGTGATGTGTATATGCAACGAGAGCATATAGCCTCTACGCCAAATAACCATTTACGGCTGATTTGCGGGTGGCACATATCCTTGAGCCGCGTCGGCGCCTTGGCCAAAGAAGTGGTTTTCCATCTGCCGTGCCAGATACTGGCGCGCCTGGATGTCAGCCAGATTGAGGCGGTTTTCGTTGACCAGCATGGTTTGATGCTTGAGCCACTCCTGCCACGCCGCCTTGCTGACGGTCTCCCAAATGCGCTTGCCCAAAGGGCCGGGGTAGGGCGGGAAATCCAGGCCCTCGGCCTCCTTGCCGTACTTGATGCAATTGACAATGCGTGCCATGTGTAGCCTTTTCGAGTCTTGGAAAAAAGCCTAACTTTAGCAAGCTTTGTGCAGAGACTGTGCACTGCGGTAAAATGAGGGCTATGGCAAAAGCTGACACTAAAACAAAGATGCTGGCCGATGGCCTGCGTTACAAGTCCAAAGTCTCCGGGTCTCCGTTTACCGCGGCAACCTCCTTTGGCGCCGCGACCATGTCGTGTTTTCTGTGTGGCAAGCATCGAGCGCGCTCCCAAATGGTGACGCGCAAGATACTTGGCAAGTCACAGGCGGTGTGTTCGCCGTCCTGCAAAGCGGCTGACGAAGCTGCAAGCTGAGTCCCTGAACTTGAAGACGTTGCTGCATTGGTTGCAGAGGGCGCCGCGCATGGCGTTGGCTTTGCTGTTCCTTGCCTGCGTTGGCATGCTGGCCTTTGGACAGTATCTTCAACACGTGGTGGGTCTGGAACCATGCCCGATGTGCATTGTGCAGCGCTACGCCCTGATTCTTGTAGCGCTGATTGCCATCGTCACGAGCTTGAGCCGACGGCGTTCGGTGCACATCGGTGGCGCCGTGTTGCTAATGTCCGGTGCAGGTTTTGGTTCCTACGTGGCGGCGCGGCAAAGCTGGTTGCAGTGGTACCCGCCAGAGGTGGTGAGTTGTGGCCGGGATTTTTACGGAATGATAGAAACCTTTCCGTTGCAGCGCGCCATCCCCATGATTTTCAGGGGAAGCGGTGATTGCAGCAAAGTGGACTGGACCTTTCTCGGCGGCTCCATCGCCAACTGGTCATTTGTCTGCTTCAGCGCATTTATCGTGTTTGCCCTGGCGCTGCTTTGGCAGCAAGTCAAGCGCCGCTGAGCTTCTTGACGAGCACCTGGCTCTTTCGATCTGCGTTGTACTTGCGTTTGCGCGCCTCGGGAAGCCAGTCGATGTCCACCAGTTCAAAGCCACGTTTCAAGAACCAGTGTGTAGTGCGGGTTGTCAATACAAAAATGCTGTCGAGCCCGGCCGTTCTGGCTCTCTGTTCAATACTCTTCAAGACCCTCTCGCCATCGCCCTGACCCTGCACCTGTGGTGAGACGGTGAGGGCGGCCATTTCCCCGGTGCGTGCCTCAGCGAAGGGGTAGAGCGCGGCACAGGCGAAAATCACGCCGTCGTGCTCGATCACCGTGTAGTTGCCAACGTCGCGTTCGATCTCGGTGCGGCTGCGCTTGACCAGAGTGCCGTCTTTCTCGAACGGTTCTATCAGTTGCAGTATGCCGCCTACGTCGTCGACCGTGGCTTCGCGCAGGCTCTCCAGCTTCTCATCGACCACCATGGTGCCGATACCGTCGTGCACATAGACTTCGAGCAGGATCGCGCCGTCAACCGCAAATGGAATGATGTGGCTTCGCTCAACGCCATTCTTGCAAGCCTTGACGCAGTGCTGCAGGTAAAACGCAGCATCGGTGGGTTGGCTGGCAACAGGCAACTCGGCCAGCAGTTTTTCAGCCGATGCGAGAGGCAACTCGGTAGCAATCGGATTGTCCTCACCTTCGGGTTCATCAGGGCGAACACGCAGGCCTGCGATCTCGGTCACAAAAATCAGCTTGTCGGCCTGCAGTGTGCTTGCCACCTCCGTGGCAACTTCTTCCATGGTCAGGTTGAACGCTTCACCTGTGGGTGAGAAGCCGACCGGCGAGAGCAGGACCATCGCGCCGAAATCGAGCGTCTTGAGGATGCCGGCAGTATCGACCTTGCGCACCAGACCCGAGTGCAGGAAGTCAACACCGTCCACAACGCCGACGGGCCGGGCAGTGATGAAGTTGCCGGAAATCACCCGCACCGTGGCACCGGCCATCGGCGTATTGGGCAGGCCCTGGCTGAAGGCCGCCTCAATCTCGTAGCGCAGTTGCCCTGCGGCTTCCTGGGCGCAGTCGAGCGCGATGCTGTCGGTAATGCGCAGGCCGTGTGAATAGCGTGCGGCGTGACCCTTGGCAGCAAGTTGCTCATTGACCTGGGGTCGAAAGCCGTGCACCAGAACGACTTTGACACCCATGCTCTGGATCATGGCCAGATCCTGCGCGAGATTTTGCAGCTTGCCGGCGGCGATCGCCTCGCCGGCGATACCCACTACAAAGGTCTGATGCCGGAACTTGTGTATGTAGGGGGCTACCGAGCGAAACCAGGGCACAAACGTGAAATTGAAAACAGAGGACATGAATTTGGAGCCGATGCTTGCACTGATAATTGGCGGATGCTGTCTGGATCATTTTGACCGAAGTTTCCCCCTTGGCTGACCTTCCCCTGAAAATCGAGTTTCCAGAGTCACTGCCAGTGTCGGGTAAACGCGACGACATCATGGCCGCCCTGCGCGCGCATCAGGTTATCATTGTCTGTGGCGAAACAGGCTCCGGCAAGACGACCCAGTTGCCCAAGATTGCACTCGCCATGGGACGCGGCAAGCTCAATTACCCAGCGGGCCAGGGTCGACTGATCGGTCATACCCAGCCGCGTCGCATTGCCGCCAGCAGTGTGGCCAGGCGCATCGCCCAGGAGTTGAATACGACGCTCGGTGATGTGGTCGGTTTCAAAGTGCGATTTCAGGACCGCCTGAGCCGCGACAGTTCAATCAAGCTGATGACCGATGGCATTTTGCTGGCGGAAACCCAGACCGATCCCTTGCACAAGGCCTATGACACGCTGATCATTGACGAAGCTCATGAGCGAAGCCTCAATATCGACTTCCTGCTCGGGTACCTGCGCCAGATCCTGCCGCGACGGCCGGACCTGAAAATCATCGTGACATCCGCCACCATCGACGCCCAGCGTTTTGCCGACCACTTTGCGTCGAGAACCAGGCTGGCGCCGCCCCGCCCCAAGCCAGACGGCGCCCCCTTGGGGGGCAGCGACGACGCGCAGCGCGAAGCGTGGGGGCCTTTGATTCCAGCGCCGGTGATCATGGTTTCGGGCCGCATGTTCCCCGTGGAGCAGCGTTACCGGCCGTTCGAGGAATCACGAGACTACGACCTGAACTGCGCGATTGCCGACGGCGTGGATGAGTTGTGGCGCGACGTACACAACAGTGGCGATATCCTGGTGTTCCTGCCGGGTGAACGCGAAATTCGCGAGGCGGCGGACCACTTGCGCAAGCATCTGAGCCATCAGCCCCTGTTCCGTAACGCTGAAGTGCTGCCCCTGTTTGCCCGTCTCTCGCAAGCCGAGCAGGACCGCATCTTCGACGGTCACAGTGGGCGCCGTATTGTGTTGGCCACCAATGTGGCCGAGACGTCGCTTACCGTGCCGGGTATCCGCTATGTGATCGACGCTGGTACCGCGCGCCTGAAGCGTTACAGCTTTCGCAGCAAGGTTGAGCAGTTGCTGGTGGAGCCGATCAGCCAGTCTTCGGCGAACCAGCGCGCCGGGCGCTGCGGCCGTGTTGCCAACGGCATCTGCATCCGGCTTTATGAGGCCAGGGACTTCGATTCGCGGCCACGTTTTACCGATCCGGAAATTCTGCGCAGCTCCCTGGCGGGCGTGATTTTGCGCATGAAGTCCTTGCACCTAGGTGTGGTGGAAGATTTTCCGTTTATCGAGCGACCCTCAGCGCGCGCCATTGCCGACGGCTACCAACTACTGGCGGAACTCGGCGCCGTCGATGATGACAACGAGTTGACGAAGGTCGGTCAGGAACTGGCCAAGCTGCCGCTGGACCCGCGCGTGGGCCGCATGATCCTGGAGGCGCGTGCCCGGGGTGCGCTGGACGAAGTGTTGGTGATTGCCGCGGCGCTGAGTGTGCAGGATGTACGCGACCGCCCGATGGAGGCACAGACGCAGGCCGACCAGGCACACGCCAAGTTTGATGACGAGAAAAGTGAGTTCAGCGGCTACCTGAAATTGTGGAAATGGATCAATGACGCCAAGGGCGGTGCCACCGCATCGCACAAGCTGTCGAACCGCCAGTACGAGCAGTTATTGCGCCAGAACTTTGTGAACCTGCGCCGGGTGCGCGAATGGCGCGACATCCACTCGCAACTGCACACCGTAGTGGCAGAGCACAAGTGGCGACTCAACACCTTGCCGGCAAGCTACGAGCAATTGCATCTGTCGATGCTGGCGGGTCTGCTGGGCAACATCGGTTGCAAGCTGGAGTCTGAGGGCAACTCGGGTGAGTACCTGGGGGCCCGCGGCATCAAGTTCTTCCCGCATCCCGGCGCCCATCTGGTGAAGAAACCGGGGCGCTGGATTGTGGCGGCTGAACTGGTGGAAACCACACGCCTGTTTGGTCGCGGCATTGCCGCCATCGACGCACCCTGGTTGGAGCAGGTCGGCGGCCACCTGCTGAAAAAGCAGTTGCTCGATCCGCACTGGGAGAAGAAAGCAGCCGAAGTCGTGGCGCTGGAGCGCGCCACGCTTTATGGCATCGTGGTCTACAGTGGCCGTCGGGTCAACTTCGGCCGGGTCGATCCGCACGCTGCGCGCGAGATCTTCATCCGCCAGGCCCTGGTCGACGGCCAATGGGAAACCAGGTTACCGTTTCTGACCGCCAACCAGAAACTCATCAGGCAGGTGGAAGATCTGGAACACAAGGCGCGCCGGCAGGATGTGCTGGTGGATGATGAGCTGATCTTCGCCTTCTACGATCAGCTGTTGCCGCAGGATATCTGCAGCGCTTACAGTTTTGAGAACTGGTACCGCGATGAAGTGAAGAAGCAGCCCTCGCTTCTGCTGCTGACGCGCGAGGAGTTGATGCGCCACGAGGCCGCCGGTATCACGACCCGGACCTTTCCGCGCACGCTGCGTCTGGGCGGCATCGACTGCGCCTGCGAGTACCTGCACGCGCCGGGTGATGCCAAGGACGGCCTCACCGTGACGGTGCCCCTGTTCGTGCTGAATCAGGTGCAGGAGGAGCGCTGCGAGTGGCTGGTGCCGGGCATGCTCAAGGAGAAGATTCAGGCCTTACTGAAGACGCTGCATCAGCGTCCGCGCTCGCGCCTGGTGCGGCTGCCCGAGAGTGCCAGCAAGATGGCCGAGACGCTGAATGTGCTGGAAGTGTTTGGCCAGGGCTCGCTGCTGGACGCAGTGCTCAAGCTGGTGCGCCAAGCGACTTCGCTGGATCTGGTACGCGCCGACATCAAGGCCGACATGCTGTCACCGCATTTCTTCATGAACTTCCGGGTTGTGGACGAGCACGGGCGCCAACTGGGTACCGGTCGCAATCTGGGTGCACTGAAGGCCGAACTGGGCGCCCAGGCACGCGGCGCGTTTCAGGCGCTGGCGGGCCTGAAGATGGCGCGTGATGCTGCGCCCACAACGCCTGCCACTGCTGGCGCACCTGCGGCCAAGGGCACGGCGTCGCAGCACGACCTGTCAAAGAATCCGCCGCCGGCAACGCCGGCCGGCCAGCGCTATACCGAATGGACTTTTGGCGAGTTGCCAGAACTGCTGGAGATTCAAAAGGGTGGCCAGACGCTGATCGGATACCCGGGCCTGATTGACCTGGGTGAAGCGGTGGCCATCGAAGTCTTTGACGAACCCGATGTGGCGGCAACCCGGCACCGCATCGGATTGCGGCGCCTGTTTGCACTGCAGATCAAGGATGCCTTGAAGTATCTGGAAAAGAATATTCCGGATCTGCAGAAGATGGCGGTGTTTTACACCCAAGTCGGCAAGACCGCCGACGGCAGTGGCGGTGGCACGCTGGAGGATTTGCGAGAGCAGATCATTGCGGTGGCGCTGGAGCGGGCCTTTTTGCTGGAGCCGCTGCCGACCAACGAGTTCGACTTCAAGCGCCGCATCGATGAGGGCAGGGGACGCCTGACCTTGATTGCCAGTGAAGTAGCGCGTCTGGCCGCCACCATACTGACCGAACATTCGAGCGCAGCGCGCAAGATCAAGGACAGCAGGAATGCGCCGGATGCCAGTGCGGACTGCGCGCAGCAACTGGCGCGCCTGATGCCAAAACGCTTTCTGACGCAGTCACCATGGGGCGCGCTGCAACACTTGGCGCGTTACCTGAAAGCCATCACAGCGCGCCTTGATAAATACCGCGCGGACCCGGCGCGCGACGCCATGAAGGCAGGCGAACTGCGCCCACTGGAACAGCGCTACTGGCGGCTAGTGGCGGAGCGCAAGGGCGCGCAGGACGCGCGACTGCAGGAGTTTCGCTGGTTGCTGGAGGAACTGCGTGTCAGCTTCTTTGCGCAGGAACTGCGCACGCCGCAGCCGGTAAGCGTCAAAAGGCTGGAGAAAGCCTGGGCTCAGCTCAACGCCTGAGCATTGCTACAGCTTGGCCAAGCGCTCCAGCGCCGCGTTGAGCGTCTCGTCCTTTTTGGCAAAGCAGAATCGCACGACGCGCTGGTCGAAACCATCGCCGTAAAAAGCCGACAGCGGAATGGCAGCAACGCCGATCTCCGAGGTCAGCCATTTGCAGAATTCGGTCTCGCTCAGGTCGCTGACCTGCGAGATGTTGACGCACTGAAAATACGTGCCTTCACCCGGCAGCAACTTGAACCTGGTGCGTTCCAGGCCGGAGCGGAACAGGTCGCGCTTGCGCTGGTAAAAGGCGGGCAATTGCTGGTATGGCGTCGGGTCGGCCATGTAAGCCGCAATGCCGTACTGCACCGGCGTATTGACGGTGAATACGTTGAACTGGTGCACCTTGCGAAACTCACTCGTCAGACTGGCCGGTGCAGCAACATAGCCGACTTTCCAGCCGGTCACATGGTAGGTCTTGCCAAAACTGGAGACGATGAAGGCGCGCGCCGCCAAGTCTGGAAACTGGGCTGCGCTCTGGTGCAGTTGGCCGTCGAACACCATGTGTTCATAGACCTCGTCGCTGATCAGCAGAACCTGGGTCGGCGCCAGGATCTCCTGCAGGCGCAGCATCTCGTCGCGGGTCCAGACAGTGCCGCTGGGGTTGTGCGGCGAGTTGATCAGCATGGCGCGGGTTTTGGGTGTGATGGCAGCGCTGATCCTGTCAAAGTCCGGTCGGAACGTGCCCGACGTCAGTGGCACGCGTACCACGACGCCGCCAGCCAGTTCGATGTTGGGCACGTAGCTGTCGTAGCAGGGCTC
>CAIYGK010000585.1 GCA_903925725.1 uncultured beta proteobacterium
CTTCGTCAAGCAGAAAGCCACCCTGGCGGCCATACTGTTCGATCATGCGGTTGCCGATAAAGCCATCGCAAACACCCGACACCACGGCCGTCTTCTTGATTTTCTTGGCGATGACCATGACCGTGGCCATCACGTCTTTGGCGGTTTTGGCGCCACGCACTACTTCGAGCAAGCGCATCACATTGGCGGGGCTGAAGAAGTGCAGGCCGACCACATCCTGTGGACGCTTTGTGAAGGAAGCAATGGTGTCCACGTTCAGCGTCGAGGTGTTGGACGCCAGGATGGCGCCCGGTTTCATGACCCGGTCAAGCTCCTTGAAAACGGCCTCCTTGACACCGATCTCTTCAAACACCGCTTCGATGACCATGTCGGCGTCTGTCAAAGCGTCGTAGCTCAGCGTGGTACTCAAAAGGCTCATGCGCTGATCGTATTTTTCCTGTTTGAGTTTTCCCTTCTTGACCTGGGACTCGTAGTTCTTGCGGATGGTGGCGACGCCGCGATCCAGCGCGTCCTGTTTCATCTCCAGCATGACGACCGGGATGCCGGCATTCAAAAAGTTCATGGAGATGCCGCCGCCCATGGTGCCAGCACCAATCACGGCAACCGAGTTGATGGCGCGCAGCGGCGTGTCAGCGGGCACGTCGGGTATCTTGGACGCAGCGCGTTCCGCCATGAAGATGTGACGCAGTGCTTTGCTCTCAGGTGTCCACATGAGGTTGATGAAGAGTTCACGCTCGGTCGTCATGCCGGAGTCGAATTTGCCCTTGGTGGCGGCCTGTACGGCGTCCACGCACTTGCCGGGCGCCGGAAAATTCTTCGCCATGCCTTTGACCATATTGCGGGCAAACTGGAAGTAAGCGTCGCCTTGTGGATGCCGGCAGGGCAACTCGCGCACCAGTGGCATTGGCCTTGCGTCGGCCACAGAGCGCGCATAGGCGAGCGCCTCTTCGAGCAGCGATTCGGCGGATGTTGCCATCTTGTCAAACAGTTTCTGCCCTGGCAGCATGGCCAGCATCTCGCTCTTGATGGGTTCGCCCGAAACAATCATGTTGAGTGCTGGCTCAACACCCAGGGCGCGCGGCAGACGCTGCGTGCCACCAGCACCAGGCAGCAAGCCGAGTTTCACTTCTGGCAGCGCAACACTGGTGCCAGGAGCGGCGATGCGGTAGTGGCAGCCCAGTGCCAACTCCAGGCCGCCACCCATGACAACACTATGAATTGCGGCCACCACGGGCTTGCTCGAATTCTCGATCGCCGAAATGACGCTCAGCAAGTTGGGTTCCTGCATTGCCTTGGGACTGCCAAATTCCTTGATGTCGGCACCACCCGAGAAGGCCTTGCCAGCCCCGGTGATGACGATGGCACGCGCCGCCGTTTCGGCGTTCGCCTTGGCCAGACCATCGGCGATCCCCTGGCGTGTTGCCAGCCCAAGACCGTTGACTGGCGGGTTGTTCAGCGTGATCACGGCAATGTCGCCGTGCAATTGGTATTGGGCAGTCATGCTTTTATTCCTCAGTGATGAAAATAGAACGATCGTTCACTTTTTGATTGTAAGAACTATAGCCCGGCCAGCACGCCGATTTTGTCGCAGGAGGGACAAGCTCGTCAGACTTCCAGCCATTCCTTGCGGATGTAACTGTCATTGCGGAGTTCTGCAGGCGACCCCGTGAAAACGATGCTGCCGTGGCCCATCACCATGCAATGGTCCGAGATCTCCATCGCAATTGTGAGCTTCTGCTCGATCAACAAGACCGAGATGCCACGCCGTTTCAATTCCTTCAAGTACTGCGCCACCAGTTCGACAATCTTGGGCGCCAGGCCCTCGGTTGGCTCGTCAATGATGATCAGGTCCGGATCCCCCATCAGCGTGCGGCACAAGGTCAGCATCTGCTGCTCGCCACCTGACATGACACCGGCCAGCATGTGCTGGCGCTCCTTCAGACGCGGGAACATCTGGTACATGTCATCGAGTGACCAGCGTCCGGTCTTGCGCATGCTTTTCTGGCCAAGATAGAGGTTCTGCTCAACCGTCAGTGTCGGAAAAATATCGCGGCTTTCGGGAACATAGCCGATGCCCAGATGGGCAATCTCGAAAGTCTTCTTACCCAGTATTTCCTGGTCACGCCACAGCATGGAACCCTGGGCGTCCACCAGACCCATGATCGCCTTGGCAGTAGTTGATCGGCCCGAGCCATTGCGCCCCAAAAGCGCCGTGATTTCACCCGCCTTGACCTCCATGTGAACCCCGTGCAGCACGTGGCTCTTGCCGTAATAGGCGTGCAGGTTGTCAATTTTCAAAAGGCTCATGCGTGACTCCCGGCCTGCGAGTCGGCGACGGAAGAGCCCAGGTAGGCCTCCTGCACACGTGCATTGGCGCGCACGGCGTCTGGCCTATCGTAAGCCAGCAATTCGCCATACACCACAACGGCAATCTTGTCAGCCAGTCCGAACACCACGCCCATGTCGTGCTCCACCGTCAGCAAGGTACGCCCGACTGTGACGTCCTTGATCAGCTTGATGAAGCGACTGGTCTCGGACTTGCTCATGCCGGCGGTCGGTTCATCCAGCAAAATCACATTGGCGCCACCGGCAATGGTGATGCCGATTTCCAGTGCGCGCTGCTCCGCATAGGTCAGATTCATTGCCAGCACGTCGTGCTTCTTGTCAAGCTTGACCATCTCCATCAACTCATCCGTGCGCTCATTGGCGTCTTTCAGATCCGCCAGAAAATTCCAGAAACTGTACTTGTAGCCCAAACTCCAGAGCACGCCGCAGCGCAGATTCTCGAACACGCTGAGCTTGGGGAAGATGTTGGTGATCTGGAAGCTGCGCGACAAGCCCATACGGTTGATCTCGAACGGCTTCTTGCCGGTGATGTTCTGACCGTTGAGCAGTATCTCGCCTTTGCTGGGGGCGAATCGGCCACTGATGAGGTTAAACAGTGTCGATTTACCGGCGCCGTTTGGTCCAATGATGCCAACGCGCTCGCCAGCCGGGATTGCCATGTTGATGCCACGAATAATCTCGGTGCGACCAAAGGCCTTGCGCAGGTCTTTTAATTCCAGGGCGTAAGTCATAGCTCGGCCCTCCGCTTGATCTCTTTCTCAATTTCCTC
>CAIYGK010000586.1 GCA_903925725.1 uncultured beta proteobacterium
CGCGCGCCGCGCTGCGCGGCGAAGCACTGGGACAACGTGAAGTGCCCGATATTCTGGTGGTCAGCCTGTCCGGGCATGACTACGTCAACCACGCTTTCAGTGCCGAGTCGGAACTGTCACAGGACCACACCTTGCAAATCGACCGCCTGCTGCAAGCCTTCTTTCACGATCTCGATGCCCGGATCGGAGCCGACAACTACGTCGCGGCGCTTAGCGCAGACCACGGTTTCATGCCCACGCCGGAATACAGCCTGAAACTGGGCGTGGAGTCCGGGCGCATCGCCTCCGGTCCCATGCTGGCACGCATCAATGCAGCGCTGGAGCAGCGCCTTGGTCCCGGCAAGTGGGTCACGGGATTCTCGGCGGCTTCACTGGCACTGAACCGGCAACGGATTGCGCAGCAGAAGCTGGATACCGCCGCTGTTGCCCAGCAGGTCAAGGCCTTGTTGTTGCAGGAGCCTGGCATCGCTGCCGCCTACACACGCGCCGAACTGCTTGGCGCACAGCGCAGTGCCGAGCCGCTGTTTACCCGGATGCGCAGGTCCTGGCACCCCGATGTTTCCGGTGACGTGCAATTTGCGCTCAAACCCAACTGGATGTTTGGCTCCAGCAACCTGGGCGCCACCCACGGCTCGCCCTACGACTACGACACCCACGTGCCCTTGATGCTGTGGGGACCGCGCTGGGTTCGGGCTGCGGCGCTGTCTCAGCAGGTCCACATTGTCGATCTGGCGCCGACCCTGGCCCGTCTTCTCCAAATTGCCAGCCCGGCCGATTCAGAAGGCCGACCCTTGCCATTGCTTGATCCATAGCAAGGCATGGCTGGTGCCGGACCTCGGAGCCAGGAATATACTCAAACATGTTCTGCCCCAACATAAGTACCTTGCAGTGGACCTAGCCGCACCTGCTTCAACCGAACAGACCTTGCGCCAGCTTGAGTTGGCGAACCGACGCCTGCACGCCGAAGTGGACCACCTGAAGAGCCTGCTGTCGGCTGGTGGGGCAACCATTCTGGGTGAGTTGATCAGCGTCGAAGAGAGCTTTCACCAAAGCGATCAGGACCTGCACACCATCATCAACCACCTCCCGACCATGGTGGGCTATTGGGATCGCGAGTTGCGCAACCGCTTTGGCAACCTGGCCTATGCCGACTGGGCCGGCATCGAGCCGGATCGTTTACCAGGCATGCATGTACGCGATGTCATCGGCGAGGAGACCTTCCGCCTGAACCTGCCCTACCTCGAAGCCGCGCTGCGTGGCGCGCCGCAGCAGTTCGAACGTCGGCTTCCCGCAACCCAGCGTCATCAGCCGCGCGATGTCTTGATTCAGTACCTGCCCGACATTGATGGCCGCGAAGTGCGCGGCTTGTACACCATGGTGACCGATATCAGCTCAACGAAGCTGGCTGAGTCGGCACTGCGCGAAAGAGATCAAAAACTGCGCGGCTTGTACGAACTCTCGCCTCTGGGTATCGCCATGACGGATCTGGAGGGCCGCTTTGTCGAATTCAACGAAGCCTTCCGCAACATCTGCGGCTATAGCACGCAGGAGTTGATGGACCTGAACGAACGCAGCCTGTCGCCACCGCGATTCGCCGCGCAGGAGGTGACACAGCGCGAAAACCTGGAAAAAAACGGGCGTTTTGGCCCCTATGAAAAGGAATACCTGCGCAAGGATGGCTGTCTTGTTCCCGTGGCACTCAATGGTGTGCTGATTACCGGCAGCGACGGTCAGCAATACCTCTGGAGCATCGTCGAGGACCTCAGCAAACGCAAGCAGACCGAACAGTTGCAAGTCGTGTTGAACGAATACCACGAACTGAGTCTGGATGTGCTCGAGCGCAGCCGCGAGAAAATCGTTACCGCGCTGACCCATCTGTCGCGCTACCGGGACAATGAGACCGGCCAGCACATTGCACGCAGCGAACTCTATGTCAAGGCCCTGGCCAATGCGCTGGCAACAGCTGGTCACTACCCTGATCAGCTGACCAAGCATGACATCGACCTGATCGTGAAAGCCACACCGATGCACGATCTGGGCAAGGTCGGCGTGCCGGACCATGTGCTGCTCAAGCCAAGCCGCCACACGCCCGAAGAATCGCTGATCATGCAGACGCATGCCGCCATCGGTGAGTCGATCCTGCTGGTGGCCGCTGGCGGCGAGGCCGTCGTTGACTCACTGCTGATGGTCGCCTCCAGGATGGCCGGCGCGCATCATGAAAATTGGGATGGCAGTGGCTATCCGCGCCACCTCAAGGGAAGCGAGATCCCGCTCGAAGCGCGCCTGATGGCGGTAGCTGATGTCTATGACGCTCTCACCACGCCCCGTGTCTACAAGCAGGCCTGGGCACACGAAGCCGCGCGGCTTGAAATCCTGAGTCTCAAGGGCATCAAGTTCGACCCGCTGATTGTTGAGGCGTTCGAACACGTACACCTCGCTTTCAAGGAAATCGCTGGCGCGTTTGGCGATCAAGACCCGCAGGCCAGCGCGACCTGACGCCACAGACGGCTTACAGCAAGGCCAGGGCCACGCTGTTCTTCACTTCTTCCATCACGGCGTAGGTGCGCGTCTCGCGCACCCCGGGCAGTTGCCAGAGTACGGTGCCGGCAAATTCGCGATAGGCGTTCATGTCGGCGCAGCGCGTCTTGAGCAGGTAATCAAAGCCGCCGGCCACCATGTGGCACTCCATGATCTCGGGGCGGACCTGAACTGCGGCCTTGAACTGGTCAAACACATTCGGGCTGGTGCGGTCCAGTAGCACCTCGACAAAAACCATCATGCCCGCGCCGAGTTTGAGCGGATTCAGACGCGCCTCGTATCCCAGGATAAAGCCTTCGCGCGTCAGGCGTTGCACGCGCGCCAGCACGGCCGTAGGGGACAGCGCCACCGACTCGGCCAGCCTCAGATTCGAGATCCGGCCATCCTGCTGCAGTGCCATCAGAATTTTGCGGTCAATGCGGTCAATGCGGTCAATGTGGTCTATTCCTGCGTCCATGGGTTAAATTCTAGGCTGCTTGCTGCGCTGCGCCGCCAAGCTCGTTACCATGCAGTCTTGCTGGCCTCTTTTTTGCCGGTAAAGGAGTAGCTCCATGGCTCACTATGCACTCAACATCAACGGTGTGACGCATCAGGTCGATGTAGCAGCGGACACCCCCCTGCTCTGGGTCCTGCGCGACACGCTGGGCCTGCTTGGCACCAAATTTGGCTGTGGCATTGGCAACTGTGGTGCCTGCATGGTGCATCTGGGTGGCCTGCCGACGCGGTCCTGCATGACGCCGGTGTCCACTGTCGGGCGCAAGAAGGTGCTGACCATCGAAGGCCTGACGGCGCAAGGTGACCATCCACTGCAAAAGGCGTGGCAGGAACTCGATGTGCCGCAATGCGGCTACTGCCAGGGCGGTCAGATCATGACGGCGGCCGCGCTGCTCCAGGAAACTAGTCATCCGACCGACGCCGAAATTGACGATGCCATGGCCGGCAACCTGTGCCGCTGCGCCGCTTATCAGCGCATCCGGGCCGGCATTCACCGCGCCGCTGAAATTGCCGCAAAGCAGGAGGCCAAATCATGAAGCGCCGCGACTTTCTGCAGCGTTCTGCGCTCGGCAGTGGTGGCCTGTTGCTGGGCAGCTATCTGGACGCGGCCACGGCGGCCGAGACCATCACCAAACCGGCCATCGCGACGCCGCTGTCAGGCTTCAAGCCAAACGCCTTCATCAGCATTTCCAGCCAGGGTGTGGTCACGCTCATTTCCAAGCAACCGGAAATTGGCCAGGGCATCAAGACCTCGCTGCCTATGGTCATTGCCGAAGAACTGGAAGTCAACTGGAAAGACGTGCGCATTGTGCAGGGTGATCTGGACCCGGTCTACGGTGGCCAGAGCGCCGGCGGCTCCACATCGACACCGAACAACTACAACAACTTCCTGCGACTGGGGGCAACCGCGCGCACCATGCTGGTCCAGGCTGCAGCGCAGAGCTGGAAGGTAGCGGTTGGCGAGTGCCTGGCAGCCAATTCGGCGGTTCACCACAAGGCCAGCGGACGAAGCCTGAGTTACGCAGAACTGGCAACCAGCGCCGCAACGCTGCCGCTGCCCAGCGCCGACTCAGTCAGGTTGAAAGACCCGCGCGAATACAAACTGCTAGGCACACGTGTGGGCGGCGTTGACAACCTGGCGCTCGTCACAGGCAAGCCGCTGTTCGGCATCGACGTGCGCCTGCCCGGCATGCTCTACGCCGTGTTCGAGAAATGCCCTGCCTTTGGTGGCAAGGTGCTCAGCGCCAACCTGGAAGCCATCAAGGCTTTGCCAGGCGTGCGCGACGCCTTTGTCATCGCGGGCACGAACCAGCTCACCGGGCTCATGCCCGGTGTGGCCATTGTTGCGGAATCGACCTGGGCGGCTTTCAGCGCACGCCGTCAACTCAAAGTGAGCTGGGACGAAGGCACGGTGGTCGAGCAGAGTTGGGACGGCTTCGCGGCACAGGCGCAGAATCTCTCCAGACAGGCCGGCACGGTGCAACTGCGCAAGGACGGTGACCCGGCCGCTGCCTTCGCACGTGCCAGCAGGACCGTGCAGGCGAGCTACAGCTACCCCTTCATTTCGCACGCCAGCATCGAGCCGCAAAACTGCACCGCCTGGTTTCACGACGGTGGACTGGAACTCTGGGCGCCGACGCAGAACCCGGCTGCAGGCCAGAACCTGGTGGCCAGCACGCTGGGCCTGGCCAAGGAAAAAATCACGCTACACATCACCCGCAGTGGCGGCGGTTTTGGCAGGCGACTGAGCGCCGACTATATCGTCGAGGCCGCTGCCATTGCCCAGCGCGTGGCGGCACCGGTCAAGCTCACTTGGAGCCGCGAGGATGACCTGCGGCACGACCACTACCGCGCCGGCGGTTTTCACTTTTTGCGCGGTGCGCTAGACGACAAAGGCAAGTTGACGGCCTGGCACAACCACTTCGTCACCTTTGCCAACCGCATCACGCGTGACGGTACCTCCATCCTGCAGCCGGGCGGTGGCGCCAGCCTGTCGGGTGACGAGTTCCCGGGTCGCTGGGTGGCCAACTGCCTGCTGGAGCAGACGCCCATGGAATGCGGCATTCCCATGGGCCCGTGGCGCGCGCCCGGCAGCAACGTGTTTGCCTGGGTGTTCCACAGTTTCATCGACGAGCTGGCGCACGCGGCCGGGCGCGACCCGCTGGAGTTCCGGCTGGAAATCTTGGGCGACAAGGATGTCTTGCCCGGCAGCGGCGAGCGCGGCGTAGCCTACAACGTGGCGCGTATGCGCAACGTGTTGATCGAAGTC
>CAIYGK010000587.1 GCA_903925725.1 uncultured beta proteobacterium
CGCCGAACCACTGCAGGGCAATGGCATCACCATGATTCTGGAAGGTGGTGAACTGTTTGAGCGAGCCGGCTGCGGCTTTTCGCACGTCAAAGGTCCCCATTTGCCGCCGTCTGCGACGCAGCACCGTCCTGAACTCTCAGGCGCGCCTTTCGAGGCGATGGGAGTATCGTTGGTGTTTCATCCGCTCAACCCCTACGTGCCTACGGTGCATATGAATGTCCGCATGATCTCGGCCCAATCATCCAACGGCGTGCCGGTTTGCTGGTTTGGCGGCGGCATGGATCTCACACCGTACTACGGTTTTGAAGAGGATGCGAAGCATTTTCATCGCTGTTGCAAGAGCACGCTGGAACCATTTGGTGAGGATAAATATCCGCGCTTCAAAGCCTGGTGCGATGAATACTTCTATTTGAAGCATCGATCCGAGCAGCGCGGTGTCGGCGGCATCTTTTTTGACGATTTTTCGGAGTTGGGGCCAGCTGGCAGTCTGGCCATGATGCAGGCGGTAGGAGATTCGTTTCTTACGGCCTACCTGCCGATTGTCGAGCGGCGTCGGGCCATGGCTTACGGTGAGCGGGAGCGTGCCTTCCAGCTCTATCGGCGCGGCCGCTATGTGGAATTTAACCTGGTATGGGATCGCGGTACCCATTTTGGACTGCAGTCCGGCGGTCGAACCGAATCCATATTGCTGTCCATGCCGCCGCTGGTCAGTTGGTCTTATCAGAATGTGGCCGAAAGCGGGTCGCCAGAAGCTGATCTGTACAGCAAATTTCTGGTCCGTAGGGACTGGCTCTGACATGCGTCGAATCGGCATTTTTGGTGGCGCCTTTGACCCGCCTCATGCGGCCCATCTCGCTTTGGTTCGCTCGGCGCTGACTGACCTGAAGCTTGACGAATTGCGCATCATTCCAACGGGTCACGCCTGGCACAAAGCGCGACCATTGACCGCGTCGCAGCATCGGCTCGCAATGGCTCGACTGGCATTTGCTGACATGCCCGGCGTTCTGGTTGACGACTGTGAGACCCGCAGAGAAGGTCCAAGTTATACCGTGGACACCCTGCGTGAATTGCGGACCCAATGGCCCGCAGCCGAGTTGTTTTTGCTGATGGGTGAGGACCAGGCCCGCGCACTGCCAACCTGGCGCGCCTGGCAGGAAATTCTGCAGCTCGCTATAATTTACGTAGCTGATCGTGGGGACTGGAACAGAAGCAAACCACGTTTTATTGCGCCAAAGTTGTATGAATCACGTTTCAAACAACTGAAAATGCCACATTTGCCGGTCAGCGCCACCGATATCCGAACCCGAATTGCGACACATCAAAGCCTGGGAGATCTGGTTTTTGAGTCCGTTGCGCGTTATATTGACCACCACCACCTTTATCAGACCGCTTGATGACTACGACCACCCTTGCCAAAAAAGACATTCAAAAACTTCAACGTGCCATTGTGGACGGCCTCGAAGACGTCAAAGCCCAGGATATTTTGGTGTTTGACACCGAGCACCTGTCAAGCCTGTTTGAACGGGTGATCATTGCGTCAGGTACCTCAAATCGCCAGACCAAGGCACTGGCCGCAAGCGTACGTGACGCGCTGCGGGATGCGGGCTTTGCCAAACCCAGAATCGAAGGCGAAGCCAATGGCGAATGGATCATTGTGGATTGCGGTCAAGCCGTGGTTCACGTCATGCAGCCCAATTTTCGCCAGTATTACAACCTCGAGGAACTTTGGGGCGATAAGCCCGTGCGCCTGAAATTTGGCGCGCTCAAGCCGCCCGTGAAGAATCCCGTCAAAGCCACGCCTGTCAGGAAGGACGCGGCCAAGCCCGTTGTCAGTCTCAAGCGCTCCAACGCTGCCAAGAAAGGCGTGCAGGAGGCGTTTCCATCGAAGGCTCAGGTGCGCAAGGCGGCGGTGGTCAAAGCCGCAGCTGACAAAAAGCCGGCGAAGAAGGTGGCTGCCAGCAAGGGTGCGACTGGTGCCGCTGCCAGGCCG
>CAIYGK010000588.1 GCA_903925725.1 uncultured beta proteobacterium
CAGCGGCCAGGGCACGATCTGCGTTATGCATTGGATGGCTCTAAGATGGCCGCATTGGGCTGGAGGCCAAAAGTAGCATTCGAACAGAGCTTGGAACGTGTCGTGAAGTGGTCAATGGACCATCAAGAATGGCTCACGCCGGCAAAGAGGAAAGCAGCATAATGGCGAAGCGTGCATTGAAAGCGATACAAAAGCAGGAAGTGATCCGAATCGACATCGGCTGTGGCAAGAACAAACGTCCAGACTTCATCGGCGTTGATCGTCGCAAGTATGAAGGCGTGGATGTTGTCACCGACCTCTTGAAGCCGTGGCCTTGGAAGAACGGTACGGTAGAGGAAATAAACGCTTCTCATGTGCTCGAACACTTCACCGGCAGACAGCGGGTATGGATCTTCAACGAGATGTATCGCGTGTTACGTGAGGGGGGAACGGTAACGATCACGACCCCACATTGGGCAAGCCAGCGAGCGTATGGCGATTTTACGCATCAATGGCCTCCAGTTGCAGAATCACTCTACTTCTACGTCAATCGCAACTGGCGCAAGGAAAACGCACCTGACAACGACATCGAGTGGAATCCAGATGGTTATAACTGCCACTTCGAGGGCACGATGGGCTATGGCGGTTTGCATCCCGAACTGTTTGCCAAGAACACGGAAGCACAGCATTTCGCCATGAAGTTCTACAAGGAAGCGGTCGCTGACATGGTCGCCACATTGGTAAAGAAGCCGTGAGCAACCTTAACAATGGCCCTCACATTGCTCAAAGTGAGAACTTGCCTCCGTGGCAATGGAAACGCGAGAGGGCTCCCAGGCATCAAGATCCAGGAGGGGCATTGACAGTAGCCGTTAATTCAACCGATCCCGCACCTTTGCTTCAAGATGGAAAAGACAGCGATGTATTTCAGGTGCAAGCGAGGGAAAGTATAAAACATGGGCTTGAACCCTGCGCACGTGGCGAAATAGTAGAATTCAAGGAAGCCCCCCTGAAACAGGACGGCAAATGAGTTTCCCCAATCCAGGTCCGGCACTGAACGGCAGTCCAAATACATTTGCGCTTTGTACGATAAAAGGCCGTGTATTTCGCGGTATCGTCAATGCGACATTGACCGGAACAGTAAATGACTGGGTGCCTGTCGATCCCACTGCAGTGACAGTGTGGACTCCAGGCTATTCGGATGCGGTCTATATCTCGCTCAATGGTTCCAATGCGACGCTAGACGGTTTCTCATCTATTGGATATCACCAGGGAGATCGCATTCAGTTGTGGAACACCGATACCGTAGCAACTATCACGATCAATCACCAGGCGAGTACGTCCTACTCGCAAAACCAGTTCTGGCTCAACAGCGGCGCGTATGTGACTTTGCCTCCTACGACAGGAGCTGTGATGACCTACAGCGATAAATATTGGTTCTTCTCATGAAGTACCTCTGGCTATTGCTGCTGTGCAGTGTGGCAAGTGCTCAGGTAGTGCCCGGGGGCGGCTCGACGGTTACCCCTTCAAACGCTGTTACGCTCACTAACAAGACGATAAGCAGCGCGAACAACACGCTGACCATCGACTGCAACACGGCTACGTGCAGTAACTTCCCAGCCGGGTCA
>CAIYGK010000589.1 GCA_903925725.1 uncultured beta proteobacterium
GGGAAGCCATTCGACGACGATGATTGGGACGGGCTTAACTGCGTGATGGAAGACGAATGGGTGAAGCGATTAGACAGCCTAGGCGCCAAGCCCAACAAATAAGCGGACATCTATTTGAGGCACCATGAAATACACATCGCACGCCCAAAACAGAATACAGCAACGCTGCATTCCACCCCTAGTAATTGATTGGCTACTGAGCTACGGAAAGCGCGAAAAGTCATTTGGATCTAGTCGTATCACGTTTGACAAAAAGGCTCGTCGGGACCTATCAAAGGATGTGGGGGGCCAGGTCGTCAAACAACTGAGCAAGTATCTGAACGCCTGCATTGTTGTGACTGAGGACAGAGACGAACTCATCACCGCGATGTGGTTGCATTAAACAAAGGAGCAGCAATGGACACCAATCAGTTCTACAACACTATCTCTACCTGTGGAAACACTGCAGTGCAGTGCCCAAACACCTTGAACTCGCATTCGAGCGGATGGATCCCACGTGGTTTCTTTACTCGGGTTAGCTCAAGTGCTGTGGATGTACTTGCGGTGTGCAAAAACCCAGGGCACTTATTGCCAAACGAGGGTGATCTGTACCGTCGAACGTCTTTATTGGAATTGGCGAAAACTCATATGCAGCACGCTGCAGTGACTTTTCAAGGCGGAAATATTACAAACTCGAATGACTTGCGCTCAACGGTTTTTCACAAAAATCTCAGGCGATATATGTCATTCATTCTTGACGTTGATCAGCTTAGCGTTTTCGATCACATGGTCTACACAAACCTTGTCAAGTGCAGCACCAATGGGGAACGAGACAAATTGGATATAAAGACCATGTCTGAGTGCTTCAGCAAGCACTTCGTACGAGAGATCGACTTCTTTAAACCAAAGGTTCTGATTGCCTTTGGAAGAGAAGTTGAAAGTTTCCTCATCCGAATGAGAGAACGTGGTGCCCACAGGCTCCCGGTGGTTTATCTCAAGCACCCATCGTATTACTACCGCAAAGATATCGAGGGCATCGAATTAGCACGTGCGAAGGCCGAAGTTTCTCGCTGGATCTAGCGGACCCCATCAGCACCAAAACAACGCCCCCTGGTAAGCCCGATTTGACTTGACCATGCCGGCGTGCATCATCATCTGTAACCGGTGCCTGGCCTTGAGCTTGGCCTCCCGGCAGGCCAGGGCAACGCCCGGGTGCATCTCCACCTGACGCGCGGTTGATGGCCCGAGCTCGAGCAATGCAGCCAGAATTGCCGCTTCAATTTCTTGCAGTTTATTCATGGCTGTGAAGAAATCCTGGTTTGCACCGGTCCACTTGCATCATCTCTAAACTCTTGATCTGGGTGCAGTCGCAGCAGTAGTCAAACGCCAGGTTGAACACGGGCTCACCATCGACCACCAGAATGACCCGAGGCTCACCCTTGTGGTTTTGCACAGCGGCAGCGCTCTTCAGATATTCCACCCACTCCAAGCGGTTCAGAAAGCATGGCGGTGGCGGCGGATGCAGATCGGCGACGGCGTCGTTCAGATTGATTCGTGCCATATCAGGCCTCTCTCAGCTCGATGAGCTTGTCCAGGTAGTGACGCGCCTTGCGCAGGTCATCCAAGCCGCCCTTGTCCTTCCAGCGGCTGACGTACTTCACGATGTTGCCCTCGAAGTAGCCGAGTTCGTTGGCGGCGATGTAGTCCCAAGGCTGAATCGCCTTGGACTTGTAGTGGGTGCCGCCGACCTGAGTTTTATTTGCGTTTTCCATATCCGTTCCAATCAGCGAACGTGTAAAAATTTACTGTCACCACGTCACCACAAAAAGGTGGTGACGCCAACCTTTCCCTGAAAAAACAGGTATATATCCCTCTCCTACAGCTTCTACTTAAAGAAGTAAGTGGTGACAGTAGTGACAGTGGTGACTGCCCAATGTAAAAACTGTCACCACATGCAAAATAGCGGATGGTGACAGGCGGTGACATAAACCCACCTGACCGGCTTCGAGTGACATCAGGCTGCGCCATAAACCCACCTGCGGTTGCTGCCCGTGCGAATTTGCATACGCACAAAACCCAGTGCGTGTAAAACTTTTCCCATTCGCATCTCCTCGCGCTTTCCTACGTGTTTGGCTTCGATGCCCAACGCATCCTTGAGCACATCAACAATCTGCAAATATTTGCTTGCACGTGCCGTGTGCCCTGTCATGGGGTCCACCATGTCGAGCCATGCCTGCACAGCCTCAGACCAGGGGTCGGTCACCATGTGTTCCTGATGCACGTTCTTGGCCAGGTCTTCAGCCTCCCGGTACTCCACAC
>CAIYGK010000590.1 GCA_903925725.1 uncultured beta proteobacterium
CGCTCCTGCAATCCCATCAGGTAACCGCGCACCTCTTGCGGATCAGCATTGGCAAGTTCCTTGATGGTCATTTGACAATAGTCTCAGAGCGTGGCACGGCGCGATCAAGCAGGCGGATGGGCGCAGAGTTTTCTGGAATGCATGCTTTGACGCCTTCGTAGATACTGGCGATGCGTTTGAAGTCTTCAGTCTCGTTGCCGCTCAAGGAAATAAAGTCCTGTGCCACCACTTCGCATCGGCCATAGTCAAGACGTACGAGTCCGAGTGGCACACCGGCTCGCAAAGCAGTCTGGTAAAAACCACTGCGCCACCCCGGGATCCGTTTGCGCGTGCCCTCGGGTGACAGAGCCAGCCAAAAGTAGCAACCCTGTGAGTGTGCCTGCGCAAAGCGGTCCACGGCCTGCCCGACGGTACCGCGCGGCGAGGTCCGGTTCACAGGTATGCCCCCAAGCCAGCGCAGCCAGGGCGCGAAAAACGGCACACGAAAGAGCTTGTCCTTGGCCCAGAAACTCACGGAAACGCCGACGGCCCATTTCGCGATCACAAGAATTACAAAATCCCAATTACTGGTATGCGGGTAAATCACCAGCACCCCCTGCTGCGTCGGCAGCCCGTCAAACTGCACGCGCCAGCCGATTTGCTTCAATACCCAACGCGCCAACCGACTCCCGGAAAACCGGACGGCGGGCGGCCCTGAAAACTCGATTGCCGACATGAGGACATCAATTCCTGGCAGCACGATGGCCGATATCCGTACGATACTGCTTGCCATCAAAATGAATTGTGATCGCCAATTCATAGGCGCGCTGCTGGGCCTGCCTGACGTTGTCGGCGAGCACAGTGACACACAAAACGCGACCACCAGCAGTGACCGGCTGACCATCTTTCAACGCAGTTCCTGCGTGAAAAACGACCGCGTCCTCAGCTTCGACGGGCAATCCCGTGATCAGGTCTCCGTGGCGCGGCTGCAGCGGGTAGTTCTGCGCTGCCAGCACAACGCCCAGAGCAGTACGGCGGTCCCACTGCAATTCAATGTCATCCAGGCGCCCGTGCAGGCCGGGCTCGGTAGCGGCCAGCAGTACCTCGACCAGATCGGTCTTCAAGCGCATCAAAATAGGTTGCGTCTCGGGATCACCCAGGCGGCAGTTAAATTCCAGGGTCTTGGGGCGACCGCCGGCGTCAATCATCAAGCCAGCGTAGAGGAATCCGGTGTAGGGAATGCCGTCTTTTTCCATTCCCCTGATGGTTGGCAAGACGATCTCTCGCATGGCCCGTGCATGCACATCAGGCGTTACGACAGGCGCTGGTGAATAGGCACCCATACCACCGGTATTGGGCCCCTGATCGTCATTGAGCAATCGCTTGTGATCTTGGCTGGTCGCCAGCGGCAGCACGTTCCTGCCATCACACAAGACAATGAAACTGGCTTCCTCGCCCGTCAGGAATTCTTCAATCACAACGCGCGGCAATTGTGCTCCAGACTGACCCGGCTGCTGGAAGCCGCCGAGCATGAAATCCACCGCTTGGTGCGCTTCCTCCAGCGTCATGGCAACTACGACGCCCTTGCCCGCAGCCAGGCCGTCTGCCTTGACCACGATCGGTGCGCCTTTGCGATCAAGGTAAGCGTGTGCCGCAACCGCCTCGGTGAAAGTTTCATAGTCCGCCGTGGGAATGCCGTGGCGTTGCATGAAAGCCTTGGAAAAAGCCTTGGAACTTTCCAGTTGAGCGGCGGCACGACTCGGTCCAAATACGCGCAGACCGTGCTTGCGAAACTCATCAACCACGCCGGCCGCCAGCGGCCCCTCCGGCCCCACCACGGTGAGTGCGATCTTGTTGGCAAGCGCCCAGGAACCAAGTTCGTCGATTGCCGTGACATTCACGTTCTCAAACCGGCTGTCCACCGCGGTGCCAGCGTTACCGGGTGCC
>CAIYGK010000591.1 GCA_903925725.1 uncultured beta proteobacterium
GCTTTGGAAGATTCCTGAATGAAGCCTTTGACGGGCAGGCGGGCGCAAATCCTTGAATGGAGCCGCTCAAAATGGGCGGGCTTGGTGTTGGTCGGATGTGTGTTTGCGCTGGCCGCGGCCCTTTCCTGGCGCCGGTGGCCGGACATCCTGGTTGACTTCGGGATACAACTTTACCTGCCGTGGCGGATTTCCCAGGGAGACGTGCTTTACCGCGACGTGATGTATTTGACCGGCGGCCCGCTGTCCCAGTATTTCAACGCGCTGCTCTTCAAGATTTTCGGCGTTTCATTCCGGACGCTCATTTTTGCCAATCTGGCCATCACGGCAGGGTTGTTGGTGTGGGTGTACCGCCGATTTTTGGCGGCGGCGGACCGGTTGACGGCGACGATGATTGGCGTGGGAATTGTGCTCGTGTTTGCGTTCCAGCATTCGGGATTAATCGGCAACTACAACTATGTCACGCCCTATTGCCATGAGGTGTTTCACGGGCTGGTGCTTTCCATCGTGGTGGTGATGTGGCTGTCGGATTGGGTGGACAAGCAACGAATCCGGTTTGCGGTGGGAGCGGGCTTTGGCGCCGGCCTGGTTTTTCTGACCAAACCGGATGTTTTTCTGGCCTTGGCGGCTTGCGTGGCGGCGGCTTTTTTTGTCGTGTGTTTTTTTCAGCAGCGAACCCGTTTTGGGGCAAAATCGATGGTGGCCTGCCTGCTGGCCGGATTGATTCCCCCGCTGGCCTTTTTTGCGCTGTTCCTCAGGGTGGAAGACTGGCGGACCAGCGCGCGTTCAGTGGTTTCGGCATGGACGCCGTTATGGCATACGTCCATTACCCAGGATCCATTTTATCAATGGTGCCTGGGATTGGACGTGCCGTTGTTGCATCTCGAATTAATGGTGGTGCAATTCGTATTCATCACGGGGATAGCCGCGGTTTACATTCTGATATTCCGGTACGGGATGGAATCGGGATTCAAGCGGCTGAAGCCGTCCTGGCTGGCCTGGCCGTTGCTGGTTTTGCCGCTCCTCGTTTTGGCCCTGGTTTTCAATTGGAGCGAGTGTGGCCGAGCCTTGCCGCTGCTGGGACTGGTTGCCTGTGGGTTGCTGGCGGTTAAATGCCGGAACGCGGCGCCTCAGCCGGCCATGAACTTTCCATTGCTTTGGAATGTGTTTGGCCTGGTATTGCTGGCCAAGCTGGGGTTTTACACGCGGATTTCGCATTACGGTTTTGCGCTGGCTATGCCGGCATTCGCGGGGGCAGTGTATTTGTTGGTCTGGCTGCTGCCAGTGTTGCTGGAACAAAGATACCGGGTCTGCTTCCATTGGTTTCGGATCACGACCTGCCTGGTGCTGGTGATCGGATTTGTCCGCCTGTTTCTGCTCTCGGAATCGTATTATCTCCGGAAAAATTTTCCTGTGGGAAGCGGTGGAGATAAAATTGCGGCCTACAATCCCACGGTGGATCCTTTTCATGGCACTGTCGAAATTGCGCTGTCCTGGATCGAAAAAAACGCCCCCCCGGACGCGACGGTGGCGGTTCTGCCCGAAGGGGCCATGATTAATTATCTGAGCCGGCGGGTGAATCCGACCCACCACCTCGTCTGGGTTCCACCGTTGATGGCGGTGTTCGGTCAAACCAACATGACCGCCGACTTTGAGAAAAACAGTCCCGACTATGTCCTGATCCTCGCCCGGAGTGCCTCCGAATTCGGGGTGCGTTTTTTCGGCTACGACCCGCGGTATGGGATGGAGTTGAAGCGATGGATTGAGGGTCATTACGACCGGGTTTATCCGGCGCCAGACCCGGCCGTGAATTCCGCACCCCAGGAGCA
>CAIYGK010000592.1 GCA_903925725.1 uncultured beta proteobacterium
CACCCGCATGATGACGACTTCATCAAGCGCCTTGAAGCTGACGATGGCATCGAGCCGGTTGCGGAATTCGGGCGTGAACAGGCGTTTGATGTCGACCATCTCGTCGCCGACCTGACGCTCGTTGGTAAAACCCATGGTGGACTTGTTCAGCGCCTCGGCGCCAGCGTTGGTCGTCATGATGATGATGACGTTGCGGAAGTCGGCCTTGCGTCCGTTGTTGTCGGTCAGCGCACCATGGTCCATCACCTGCAACAGCACGTTGAAGATGTCGGGATGCGCCTTCTCGATCTCGTCGAGCAGCAACACACAGTGCGGCTTTTTGGTCACAGCCTCGGTCAACAAACCACCCCTGATCAAAACCGACGTAGCCGGGTGGCGCTCCAATCAGGCGGCTTACGGCATGGCGTTCCATGTACTCGCTCATGTCGAAGCGTATCAGTTCGATGCCCATGATGTAGGCAAGTTGTTTGGCAGCCTCGGTCTTGCCAACGCCGGTGGGGCCGCTGAACAGGAAGGAGCCAATCGGCTTGTCGCCTTTTCCCAGGCCAGAGCGCGCCATTTTGACAGCCGAAGCCAGCATGTCGATGGCTTTGTCCTGCCCGAAGACGACGTTCTTCAGGTCACGATCAAGTGTCTTGAGTTTGCCGCGATCATCGTTGGAGACATTGGCCGGCGGAATGCGGGCAATCTTGGCCACGATTTCTTCCACTTCAGACTTGCTGATGATCTTCTTGCGCTTGGACGGTGGCAGGATGCGCTGCGCCGCACCGGCCTCGTCGATGACGTCAATCGCCTTGTCCGGCAGATGCCGGTCGTTGATGTACTTGGCGCTGAGTTCGGCAGCCGCCTGCAGTGCCGCGACCGCATACTTGACGTTGTGATGCTCTTCAAAACGGGACTTCAGGCCCTTGAGAATTTCAACCGTCTGCTCGATCGTTGGCTCAACCACGTCAACCTTTTGAAAGCGCCTTGACAACGCCGCGTCTTTCTCGAAGATGCCGCGGTATTCAGTGAAGGTCGTTGCGCCAATGCACTTGAGCGCGCCTGAACTCAAGCCGGGTTTGAGCAGGTTGGAGGCGTCAAGGGTGCCGCCGGAGGCCGCCCCGGCACCGATCAGGGTATGGATTTCGTCGATGAACAGGATCGCATTGGGCTTGTCTTTCAAGGACTTCAAGACACCTTTGAGACGCTGCTCGAAGTCGCCCCGGTATTTGGTCCCGGCCAGCAGAGCACCCATATCAAGCGAATAGACAGTGGCCTCGGCCAGAATCTCCGGTACATCTTTCTGCGTGATGCGCCAGGCCAGACCCTCGGCGATGGCCGTCTTGCCAACGCCAGCCTCGCCAACCAGCAAGGGGTTGTTCTTGCGCCGGCGACAGAGAATCTGTATGACGCGCTCAACTTCATACTCGCGCCCGATCAGGGGATCAATCTTTCCCTCCTTCGAGAGCTGATTGAGGTTTTGCGTGTACTGCTCCAGTGGCGACTGCTTTTCGCTCTTGTCAGCACCTGCCTCTTCCGCTTCGGTCGGGCTATCGCTGCTCTTGGCGCTTTCGGCTGGGTCACTTTTCTTGATGCCGTGTGCAATGAAATTCACCACATCAAGCCGCGTGACGCCTTGCTGATGCAGGTAATAGACGGCGTGCGAGTCCTTCTCGCCAAAGATGGCGACCAGCACGTTGGCACCGGTAACTTCCTTCTTGCCGCTGCCGGTTGACTGCACGTGCATGATGGCGCGCTGAATGACACGCTGAAAGCCCAGCGTTGGCTGCGTGTCGACATCGTCCAGACCGGCAACCTGGGGCGTGTTGTCCTTGATAAAGTTGGACAGCGATTTGCGCAAGTCGTCAATATTGGCGGAACAGGCCCGCAACACTTCAGCGGCGCTGGGATTGTCCAGCAGCGCCAGCAGCAGATGTTCCACCGTGATGAACTCATGGCGCTGCTGGCGAGCCTCAACGAACGCCATATGAAGGCTTACTTCCAATTCCTGGGCAATCATGTGATTTCCTTATGAGCCTTGCTGTGATGTTTAACTGTAATCCGAATTTAATACCATGGGTTCGCCGCTGTATTAATCAAGAGGCTGACTGACACATTGCAGAGGATGACCCGCCTTGGCGGCCGCATCCAGCACCTGATCCACCTTGGTAGCGGCCACGTCCTTTGAATAGACGCCACAAACACCCTTGCCGTCCATGTGAATCATCAGCATGATTCTGGTCGCCGCTTCCAGGTCCTTGCCAAAAAACTCCTGTATCACGCCCACCACAAACTCCATCGGCGTGTAGTCATCGTTGAGCATGACCACCTCGTACATCTGCGGTGGCTTGACCTTTTGCGTCCGCCGCTCCAGCACGACCGAGCCGCCATCGTCGGTAACCGGTAGACGTATCGGCTTGACAGGGGGTGTTACAGGAGGTTTGCTTGCCATGCGTTCATTCTATAGATCGTACCCATTGACCGAATATCAATACCTGGCATTGCCTGGGGTGCGCGGGAAAGGAATCACATCACGTACATTGGACAAGCCGGAAATGTAGGAAATCGTGCGCTCGAACCCGAGCCCAAAGCCGGCGTGCGGCACCGTGCCATAGCGGCGCAGATCGCGATACCAGCCATAGTGCGCGGGGTCCAGCCCCACCTCGATCATGCGCTGGTCCAGCACGTCGAGCCTCTCTTCCCGCTGAGAGCCGCCAATGATTTCGCCAATACCGGGTGCCAGAACATCCATCGCGGCCACGGTCTTGCCGTCATCGTTGAGGCGCATGTAGAAAGCCTTGATCTCTTTGGGGTAGTTCATCAGCACGAGCGGTCCGTGAACGTGCTTCTCGGCCAGAAAGCGCTCGTGTTCGCTTTGCAGATCAATCCCCCACTTCACCGGGTATTCGAATTTTTCCGTGGAGTTTTCCAGAATCTTGATGGCATCCGTATAGTCCATGCGCACAAAATCGCAGTCAATCATGGCTTGCAGCTTGGCGATCACGCCTTTTTCAATGCGCTCGTCGAAAAATTCCATATCGTCGGCGCGCTCGGTGAGCACTGCCTGAAAGACAAATTTCAGCAGTGCCTCCGCCAGCGCAGCGTCATCTGCCAGATCGGCGAAGGCGATTTCAGGCTCGATCATCCAGAATTCCGCAAGATGGCGGCTGGTATTGGAGTTCTCAGCCCTGAAGGTAGGCCCGAAGGTGTAGACCTTGGACAGAGCCATGCAGTAGGTTTCGACATTCAACTGGCCAGAAACGGTGAGGAAGGCTTCGCGGCCAAAAAAGTCCTTGGAAAAATCGATCTTGCCACTTTCAGTGCGTGGCAGATTGGCCAGATCCAGCGTCGAGACGCGAAACAGCTCACCGGCACCCTCCGCATCGGACGCGGTGATGATGGGTGTGTTGACCCAGAAAAATTCCCGCTCATGGAAGAAGCGGTGGATCGCCTGGGCGACTGTGTGGCGCAAGCGTGTTACGGCACCGATCACATTGGTCCGTGCCCGCAGATGCGCCACTTCGCGCAGGTATTCCATGCTGTGCGCTTTGGGCTGGATCGGATAAGTGTCGGGGTCATCCACCCAGCCGGTCACCTTGATCGAGCTGGCCTGCATTTCAAACGGTTGCCCCTTCGCCGGAGAAGGCACAATTTGCCCAGTCGCCTCAATGGCGCAGCCGGCAGTAAGGCGCGCGATCTCGTCGGTATAGTTGGTCAGCGTGTTAGGCGCCACAACCTGGATCGGGTGAAAGCACGACCCATCGGACAGGTTGACGAA
>CAIYGK010000593.1 GCA_903925725.1 uncultured beta proteobacterium
GGCTCAAGATGATGAATTAGCACCGCGCATCGCCTGCGCGCGCGCCCGGGTCGTGTGGTATCTTTGCTAGAGCGTACTTGACCGCAGCTGGAGGCTGACTGCTGCACCTGTCTGGCGGTCAAATCAAAATAGGAAGTTACAGCGTTTGCGCTGCATCCATGTCAGCTGCCGGGGCGCATCGCGCCCGCCTGCAGGCGCACGTCTTGGAGTTTTCAGTCGACACCGCGCTCAACCAGCGGAACGACGGTCCCTGCTTTCGGCACAGGTATCGCGCGTGCGCGGTATGCGGTCATTACGTTGCGCCGCATGGGCTGCTGGGCCTCGGTGGCCAGTGACTCAAAAAGACACTTATGCAGAGGACCCAGTAATGCAGAGGGACAGTAGCGGCCAGGCCTTTGACAGGCACACACACATCGAACACTTGGCCGCATCCTCTACATAATCACAACGCCTTTAAGAATGCCAGCAGAGAGTCAGGTGCCTTGTAACGACGAATCTTTGCGTCGGGTTCCTGCATTCTGGCCAGCGCGCGATCCTTCATGGCCAGATCCGCCTCCACGTAGAGATGCGTTGTTGTCGGACTCTCGTGGCCGAGCCATAGTGCAATGACGCTGATGTCCACGCCGGACTGCAGTAAGTGCATAGCAGTAGTGTGGCGAATTGTGTGAGGCGAGACGTGCCGCTTGACCAAATCGGGAATGGTCTTGGCGGCAGCATTGACCGCCAAAGCCAGGCGTTTGTTGACGTTATCGCGGGTCATCGACTCACCCTCGCGGTTGGGCAGCAAGGGTGATCTGGCATCAAGTTGAGGGTTGACCTTTTGCCACGCTCGAATCTCACTGACCGTTGAATGCCAAAGTGGAACCGTGCGTTGCTTGCGGCCTTTGCCATGCAGGTGAACGCAAGCCGCAGCACTCAAGACCACGTCGGCAATTCGCACGCCAATGATCTCCGAGACACGTGCTCCCGTGTTGTAGAGCATCCCCCACAGAAGATGATCGCGCTGGCTTGTCCAATTGCTGCCTGGCATCCCGATTACGGCCAGCATCTCATCGCGCGACAAGAATCCAAGCATAGGCCTCTCGAAGCGTTTCATCGGAACGCCCAGTGCTCGCTCAATAACATGCAGTGACGAGATGTCGCGGTGTGCTGCGAACTTCAAGAACGTTCGTAAAGCGGCCAGGCGGGTATTGCGACTTCGCACAGCGTTGTTGCGTTCATGCTCCAGGTAGTCGAGGAACCCCAGTAGCAACTCAGGTGTGATGTCTGCCAGGGTCAGGTCTGCTGGAGATTTGGCGAACTTCACCTGCGCAAAGTCGAGCAACAGCATGAAGGTGTCACGGTAGGAGGCCACCGTGCATGAACTCAAAGCCCGGTGCTGGGTCAGGTGTTCTGCAAAGAAGGACTGCACAAGTGCTTGGAATGATGGCGGCGGTTGCGGTAGTTTGGGGCTACTCATCACCAAACTCCGGTGCCTGAGCAAAGTCGGCAAACTTGTTGCCTGCCAGCGCCATCAGTTCGGGCACTCCTGTGAGATACCAGTAGGTATTACTGATCTTGGCGTGACCCAGATAGGTAGACAGCGACAGCATGGACTGATCAACATCAATGCCTTGTTGATGCCACAGAATCACACGGCGCACAGCAAAGGAATGGCGTAGATCGTGAATGCGTGGCCCACCATGGCATCCTCGGTCAACCCATCCAGTCTGGCTTCTCAAGCCCAGAAACACACGGTGCACCTGACGATCCGAAAGGGGCTGCCCGTGTCTTCTGCCACGTGTCCCAATAAAAAATGGTGACTCGCCAGAGCAATATCCGGATTTGTTGCGCAAGCGTCTGTAGGCAAGCAGAGCCTGAACAGTGCTAGGGTGCAGTGGCAGCATGCGTGACTTCGTGAACTTGGTCTTACGCACCGTCAACGTACCGGCCACCAAATCCACATCGGCGTTCACGAGCGACAGTGCCTCTGAGATACGCAAGCCGGTTGATGCGATCAGTCCAAGCAGCGTCTCGAATACCACTGGGCGCAAGCTGCCAGATGGACCGAGGCCACGGGCGGCTGCCAGCAAATCGATGATCTCCTGTTCGCTGTAGATATGGGGTGTAACCCGCCCTGGTATCGGACCAAAGATGGACTCATCAGGCACTTCAGTATCCGGATCGAACTGCCGCATCCATCGTGCAAACGGCCGCAGAAGTTCGAGTCGCCGCGCCCATGTTGCTTGGGTACGATGCTGCGCTTTATCCAGGCGAACCCAGTCGACCATGACATCAATGGTCAGTGGGCCGCTGTGGCGCGCAGCCGCTACGAAACGAGCAAAGCTCGCCAGGCCCCCGCCCATACGATCAAGTTCAAAACCCAGACGGCGACGTTCGGCAAGGTATTCATTGACTCTGGACTGTAGATCGATGACGGCACTCATGTCGTGCTCCCTGGCCAGGCAAGAGCGACTGCAGCCAGCCTAGGTGTGTCGAGCTTGACGTAAATCAGGGATGTGTTCAGGGACCGGTGGCGTAAAACGTCAGCCACCTCTTTGAGCGAGCTGCCGCGATCAAGCAATCGACAAGCCATGGTGTGCCGCAGCGCATGTGTCCGCCCATGGCTCAGGCCAATACGTCTGAACGCATTGCTGATCACTGCGCGAATGCCCGATGCACCCAGTGGAGCGTCTCGGGGTGGCAGAAGGCGCACGAAAATAAACGGGTTGCTGGTCTTGGGTCGTTCGTGCTGAACATAGGCGGCCAGCGCCTGACCGGTTGGCGCTGGAAGCGGCAGGACATCGACTCGTAATGACTTCGTGTGCTTGAGCGTTATTGTTCCAGCTTTCCAGTCAATGTCTGTGAGCTGCAAATTGGTTACTTCACCGCTGCGCAAACCTAAGTCCAGGGCGCAGCGAACAATTGCATAGCCACGCAGTGGAGACGGTATCGAAGAATTGAAGGATGCCAGTAAGCGGTCAACTTCGTCCGGCTTAAGGCCGCGCGGAAGGGATGCCAGGCGCCAACGTGCCGGTGCGCTGATCACACCCAGCAATCCGTGCACCTGGTCACCACAGATGGTGCGATAGCCAAAGTAAGTACGCAATGCCGATGCCAGGCTCATGGCATTGGAGACGCTGCCAAGAAGGCCCAACTGTATCGCGATGAATTTGCGCAAATCCTCTGGCTGCAGCTTCGCGAACACCAGCTCTTCACCGGCAAACTTGTGCTGCAGCAATCTCTCAATCCAACGCAAGCATCCACGACGTGTTCCTTCACTCAGGCCTCGTGCATTGCGCATGTGTTCGTCAAAACGGCGGAGTTCGTCTGGAATAGGTCCGATGGCTGGTGGAACTTCGGCTACCACGCCTTGTCTACGCAGAACGACCATGAGATGCCCAAGTGAGCTGCGGTGCTTGCTTGGATCGCTGAGCGCCGGTGGCGGGCACGAACAGTGTGACAGGTGAATTCCCAGAAACTGTTGAACCGACCGTTCATCCAGCAATGACACGGGCAGCGCGCACTGCGTCATCCATCTGGCGAAGTGCGCAACACCCAAGAAATGGTTCCTTGTAGTCTGTGCGCTGTAGCCGCCATTGGCCAGGTGCGCAGCGAAGGCATCCAAATGTGGTGCCAGTGGGCTATTGAGAAGCCAGGTTTGGGACCCGGCAGGAAGTGAGGCGATAAAACGCATGGTGATCTCCAGTAGTGGAGTCATCCATTCAATCCGCCGCAGAAATTATGTCTACTTCACCGAAGCGGTGTACGCCCAGCCGCCAGTGTTGATGCGCCAACCGGTCGCTCGACACCCGAATCTCTACATAAATGGGTTCTCTGCATAAGTGCCCTTATGTAGAGCTCGACATAAGGGCACTTAGCGGGCGCACACGACTGTCAGCTTTCCTGTGGTCCAGTTCAACGCCGTAAAGAAGCAGTTCGTGGCGGCCTGCAATGTGCCCTTATGTAGAGCTCGACATAAGGGCACTTATGCAGAGGACCCAGTAATGCAGAGGGACAGTAGCGGCCAGGCCTTTGACAGGCACACACACATCGAACAC
>CAIYGK010000594.1 GCA_903925725.1 uncultured beta proteobacterium
GAAAACTGTGCGATATTTGTTACTTGGGAATTCGTTGTGCAGATCAGTCACTCTCGCACGAGTAACTGTTACAACGAATCTGATCTCATGATCGAGACACTATTGGGTGGCTTGCTGGGCGGTGCGTTCCGCCTGGCTCCTGAGGTCTTGAAATGGTTTGACCGCCAAGGCGAGCGTGGCCACGAGTTGGCCATGCAGGATAAGGCGCTTGAGTTCGAGAAGCTGCGTGGTGCCCAGCGCATGTCCGAGATCGGCGCGGCTGCCGATGGTGCGTGGAATACCGGCGCAATCGAAACCCTGCGCGATGCCGTGCGCACCCAGGGCGAAAAAACCGGGGTGGCGTGGGCAGATGCGCTCTCCAGCACGGTGCGCCCGGTGATCACTTACTGGTTCATGGCGCTGTACTGTGCGGCAAAGACTGCGGCATTCGCGGCGGCACTTTCTGCAGGTGCTGATTGGGGCACAGCAGTTCTGCACGCATGGACTGAAGCTGACCAGGCTCTTTGGGCCGGGGTGCTGAACTTCTGGTTTTTGGGCCGCGTGTTTGATAAGGTCCGGCCATGATCGAAGTGCCGCAGGCGGCGATCGATTTGGCCAAGCGGTTCGAAGGGTTCTGCCGGGTGCCCAAGTCAGACCCTGACCGCGCTTATCCGTATGTGTGTCCGGCAGGGTTTTGGACCATCGGCTATGGCCATCTTTGCGATGCCAAGCATATACCGATCACCATGAAAGAGGGCGAGGCTTATCTTGCTACTGACATGGCCGACGCACTGAAGGCCACGCTGCGCTACTGTCCGGTGCTGGCAACCGAGCCGCAGGGACGGCTTGCAGCCATGGTTGATTTCACCTTCAACCTGGGTGCCGGGCGGCTGCAGACTTCAACCCTGCGCCGACGCATCAACCAGATGGATTGGGCCGGTGCCGCGCTGGAGCTTCGCAAATGGGTTCACGGCGGCGGCCGGGTGTTGCCGGGCTTGGTGGCGCGGCGGCAGGCTGAAATTGCTCTGATGGGTCAGTAAATTTGACATCAACTGAATTTGCGAATTCATACGATGCGATGAACACTTCCCTGTGTCGCCACCTAAACTTCCTGCCATGCAGTCTTTCATCCCCTCCGCCATTCGCCGCTACCGCAACCAGCGTCGCCTGACCCTGGACAACGTCTCTGGCATTGCGGGCATGTCGGTGCAGCACCTGTCAGAGATTGAGAGCAGCAAGCGCGACCCGCGTTTGTCGTCCATCGAGCGCATTGCCGATGCGATGGAACTTGCCGTGATGCTGGTGCCAGAACACATGGCACCTGACATTCGCCGGTATATCGCGTCCCAAGGCCGGGTGTTCACATCCACGCAGTCAACCAAGGAAATCAGCCATGACGACCCAGCTTAATTTTTCAGTCAGTGAGCATATTGATGCCGAGACTGACAAGCCCATTCAATACGGTACGTTTTCCAGAGATTGGGCCGAAGAAGAACTTGACGAACTGATTGACGGCCTGGAGGCAAGCCGCATCAGCCACAAACAGGGCCTGCTGCGCGCGCAAAAACTGTTGCTCAAGTTCCCCGGCCAGCTGGAGATTCAAAACTTCATCGCCAATAGGCTCTGGAGCCTTGAAATGCGCGACGAATCCACCGACATGCGCGAAAAAGCCCTCCGGCAGGCTACTGCCCTCATCCCGCCCGGCTTCAAAGGCCAGATTTCATGGGGGGAGGTGGACAACCGTTCCTTTTTACGTATTGCCCACGGCTATCTGCTGGGGTTGATGCACCGGGGTGACGGCAAGGCGGCAAAAGCCTTGGCCAAAAAGCTGCAGGCCTGGTGCCCCGGTGACAACCTTGGTGTGCGCATGCTGCTGGGCGACATCAGCCTGATGACGGGTGACACCCAAAGTGCCATGAAAAGCTATTTGAAAGAAGCTGCCACTTCACCGGCGCACTGGTACCAGGCGGGTCAAATCGCGTTTAGGGAGGGGGATTTTGTGAGTGCCTGCACCTATGTGCGCCGGGGCATTGCGGCCAACCCCTACATTGCAGAAGGGCTCAGCGGCCGCACAAAGATTAACGAGCACCTGTACTGGCATGCCAGCAACCGCAATGGACCGGAGTGGGCGACAGACTACCTGAGTGCGCCCGTGTGCGACTGGTCAGCGCAAGAAATCGACTTTGTTGACTGGGTGTTTAACTCAAGCGCAGTGCTGCGTGAGCGCGCCAGCCTAATGGAGCAACATGAAGGTTTGACGTATGAGCGAGACGCTATGCGCCAGGAGCCCTTTGCTCTGCGAAGTTCTTACTTCGTCAACGAATTGACCGATGACTTGTCCACCACGATGGTGAAGAGGATTCAAAACCGCTATGGCGTGGAAATCTGGCCGTGGGAACGAGCGGGATTTAATCGGTCAAGATAACGAACGGATGCGTCCACACATTCTGGACACATTTATCCATCAGTCGGTTAGTACGCCACAAAAATCCAACGCACCTCGTTCACCTAGCGCCATCTTTGCAGCTGCATCTAAAAACGAACGGTGTTTCACCAGCACTGCCAAAACATCAGCCGTCTTCAACGCAACTTCAAGTGTCACCAGCGGGAAACGTTCATGTGACTCAATGTTGGGCTCCACTGCCACAACGTCGTAGCCCTGCGAAAACAAGGCCTCAGCAATGTGTACGGCTGGTGATTCCCGCAAGTCGTCGATGTCGGGCTTGAACGCCAAACCCAAACACGCTACCTTGGGTTTTCTTCCTGTGCGTGCAGATGCATCTGCCACCGCAATCTTGATTTGCTCGATTGCCCAAACAGTCTTGTGGTTGTTCACCTCTCGGGCAGTGCGAATCAGTCTGGCGTTTTCTGGGTCACGCGCCACAATGAACCAGGGGTCAACTGCAATGCAATGCCCCCCGACACCAGCGCCAGGTTGCAGGATGTTGACGCGCGGGTGGCGGTTGGCAAGCTGAATCAGATTCCAGACATTGATGCCTTCTTTCGCGCAGATCAATGACAACTCGTTGGCAAACGCAATGTTCACGTCGCGAAAGCTGTTTTCGGTCAGTTTGCACATTTCGGCAGTTTTGGCATCGGTCTCCAGCACTGCGCCACGAACAAATGTGCGGTAAAAGCCGCTCACGGCCTGCGTGGCCTCAGATGTCAGACCACCAACAACGCGGTCGTTCTCAACCAGCTCGGTCATGATCTTGCCGGGCAACACGCGCTCCGGGCAGTACGCCACATGAATTTTGGCCACGTCCACACCCGCTTGCGCCAGCATATCGGCCATCTGCTGGGTGGTGCCCACGGGCGATGTCGATTCCAAAATCACCAAGTCGCCAGGTTTTACAAATTCCGCAATACTGCGGGTAGCCGACAGCACGTAGTCAACATTAGGCTGCGGAATGCCTTCGCCTTCATGGAACGGTGTGGGCACACAAATCATGTAAATGTCTGCTGCCTCCGGTTTGGCGTAGGCTTTTAGCCGACCCGCCGCCACGGCAGAGCGTACAAACGCATCCAGGTCAGGCTCCACAATGTGAATGCGCCCTTGATTAATGGTCTCCACCGCATGGGCATTCAAATCCACCCCCACCACGTTGAATCCATTGCTGGCCAACAGTGCCGCCGTGGGCAGCCCGATATAGCCTAAACCCACTACACACACAGTACTCTTCTGCATTCAAATCCCCTTCAAAATTGAAATTATTCGCGCGCACGCGTTGCCGTCCCCATATGGGTTGTGCGCTTTGCTCATCGCTGCATAGCTAGCCTCGTTATCCAGCAACTCCGCCACATTGGCCACAATTCGTCCCCGATCAGCGCCAACCAAACGCACCGTGCCAGCCTCTATAGCCTCAGGCCGCTCGGTCACATCGCGCATCACCAGAACTGGCTTGCCAAGACTGGGAGCTTCTTCCTGAATGCCACCACTGTCGGTGAGCACAATGTGACTGTGTTTGAGCAAGTACACAAAAGGCTCGTAATCCAGCGGTGCAATCAAGTGAACGTTGGGCACATCTGCCAGGATGGCGTTCACCGGTTGCTGCACGTTTGGGTTAAGGTGAACGGGGTAAACAAACTGCACCGCCGGGTAGCGCGCTGCCAGCTCTTGCAGTGCGTGACATATCTGTAAAAAACCATCGCCAAAATTCTCACGCCGATGGCCGGTAATCAATACAAAACGCTGGCGCTGCCAGTCAAAATTTAACTGCGCTGTCAAAAGCACATCCAGTGCGTTGCGTCGCTGCGCATCGGCATCAATGCGGCCAAGCATCCAAAACAACGCATCAATCACGGTATTGCCCGTCACGCTAATCGCAGTCTCTGGCACCCGCTCGTCCAGCAGGTTTTGACGGCTGAAGGCGGTAGGGGCAAAGTGCCACTTGGTCAGCTTGCTGGCCACCTGCCGGTTGAACTCTTCTGGAAACGGTGCCTGAAGGTCATGCGTGCGCAAACCGGCTTCCACATGCCCCACCGGGACACCCAGGTAAAAGCCCGCCATCGCAGCCGCCAGCGTGGTGGACGTGTCGCCATGCACCAGCAGCGCATCCGGCATGTGTGTGCGCAGTACATCACGCATACCGGTTAACACGGACGCGGTCACGTCAAACAAATCCTGCCCCGGCTTCATCAGGTTCAGGTCAATGTCGGGGGTGATCTCAAACACCTTTAGCACCTGGTCCAGCATCTGCCTGTGCTGCGCGGTCACACACAACTGCGTGTCAAACTCATCCGGCAAGGCTTTCAGCGCGTGATAAAGCGGTGCCATCTTGATTGCCTCAGGCCGGGTACCGAAAACCAGCATGATTTTCTTTTTCTTATGCATTACTTCCCAATCAGATTATTAAAAACTTGCAGCATCTTCAACGCCAAATGCTTTCTGTCGTAGCGTGTTGCTGCCGCCAAACCGTTCAGCTGGTAACTGGCATAAGCCTCTGGCTGGTCGCGCATACGCAGCAGGCCGTCAACAAGTTGCTGCGCGTTTTCAGACTCAAAGACTTCACCCACCTTTTCGCGGACAACGATGTCTGCCGACTCACCCGCCACACCATGCAGCACCGGCAACCCCATTCCCATGCATTCAAACAGTTTTGACGGGATCACCGTGGTAAACAACTCTGTCTTTCGCAAGTGGATTACTGCCACATCAAGCACTGACCAATAACGCTTCACTTGGTCTTTGGGCACGGCATCCAAAAACAGCACGTTGCCCAAACCCATTGCCTGCGCCTGGCTGGCCAGCTCGGCCTTGCGGGCACCATCACCCAAAAACAGCAAGCGAATATTTTCTGCGCCTGGCGTTTGCTGCAGCGTTTGCGCTGCCTCCAGTAAGGTCTCTAGCGCGTGGGCCATACCATGTGTGCCAATGTAGCCCGCCACAAATTTGCCATCCAACCCATGCTGCGCAAGCAACTGGGCATCTTTGGGCTGCGGACTGAAATGGATCAAGTCCACACCATTGGTCACCACGTCAATCTTGTGGCCATCTATGCCCCGGCGCATGAGCGTGTCTTTAAATGCATGCGTCACAGTCACAATCCGTGCCGCCTTGCGGTACAAGAACATCTCGATGCGCTCCAGCACCCGGATCACTGCCGAATCTTTCATGGCTCCCACAGCCTTGATCGACTCTGGCCACATGTCGCGTAGCTCAAACACAAACGGTATGCGCTTCATGCGGCTCACCAAATACGCAGCACAAGCCGTAAAAAATTGGGGCGACGTGCCCACCACTACGTCCACACTGCGCACAAACGGTGCGGCCAGGGTGGCGCTAAGCATAAAGCTCTGGTAATCCAGAATGCGTTTGACAAAGCCCTCGTTGGCGGTGATGTACGACCACACCCGAATGACCCGTATTCCGCTCATTTCCTCCTGCTGCCACAGCCGGTTGCGGTAGCCATCAAATACCTTGCCTTTGGGGAAATTGGGCGCGCAAGTGATTACTGTTACCTGATGGCCTGCGCGCACCCATTCGCGGCAGTGCTCAAACGTGCGACTGGCCGGTGCGTTGCTCTCGGGTGGAAAGTTGTCCGTTAAAAAAAGAATATGCAAAATCAGCTCCAAAGCCATTCCACCCGGGCTTGCCCCTGAGTCAATTCCACTACCAAACATTGAGTCGGCAGCACGGTTCCAAATTCTGGTGCGTAGCTGGCGGGCTCTATGTGCCCATTCCCAGCTAGAACCAACACGCGCAGATTTTGTCCACCAGCCAGGGTCAATTGCCAACTGTTATTGCCGACAGCACTGACCTGCACACCTGGATGCAAGATATAACGCGCCAACGCCGTATGCGTGCCACCACGCACCATGTCGCTCACCTGCAAGCTGCCGGCATCCATAACCCATTCGCGCCGGTGCACTGGCGCACCCGACAGACGCATGTAGCCGTCATGTGAACAAGCCACCGTTAACACCCCGGCATCATCCTGCAATTGCAGCTTAAACGGGTAAGCCCGCCGTGCGACCCTGAAGCCACCCCAGACTTCCGATGAATCTTGACCGGCCACTTCCACCGTGCTGTGCGCCGCCGTACCCCGCTCACGCAAGCGCTCTGGCCCCTGTCCGTATCGCGACGTGCCGCCATTCACAACCACCCGCTGACCGTGAACAGACATCTCAAAAGACAAGGTGTCGGCATGGGCGTGGCCTGGCAAATAATCCGGGCCGATCGGGGCCACGTCAAGCAGTGCCACCGCGGCTGGCGTTTGCAAACGCACATAACCCGAATCAGGATAATGAAGCAACTTTGCTCCCACGACAGCTGATTTGTCGGGCGATTCAATCCCGAACCTCTGTGCATAACGCCGCAACTCTGACACATCAGGTGCAATGCAAAATGCCGCATCGTTAAACAACCCAATCTCACCATCCGGGTGCGTCATGCCAGACATCCACCCCAACATGCGCTTAGCAATATCACGCCACCTAGACACCTGCGTATCAGGCACCAACCCATTCCAATGGGTAGCAGCATTCACCAAATCCAGCACATCTTCCAGAAAAATGGCGTGGTACATCGGGCTGAGTTCAAAGTTGCCCCCATCCGCCAATACTTGCTCTGGTAGTTCCCGGGTGATGATCTTTAATCCCGTCCGCAACCAGGCAGCAGCCTGCGGTCCTTCAAACACAAGCCCGGCAAACACCAGCGCCTTGGCGTTAACAAACAAATGGTTGCCCAACAAATGCCATTCCAGTCGCTTTGTCAACCAACCAGTTTGCAGCGCCAAGCTTTCCAACATACCCGGCACAGCCACATTCCCCGTAGCCAGCCACTTAACCCAATTGACAATGCGCAGAGAAGTTGGGTAGGGTTCCCAACCATTCCCTAAGGCTGGCGGGTTCTCCATAAGCCAGCGCCCAATCAACTCTTGATGCCACTCAATACGCTCATCCGCCTCACTCGCATTCAAGTCATCAAAATAATGCAGGTTGTATAGCCAAAGCTTTTCAAGCGCACAATCATTCCAACCTTCCTGAGCAGGCAGCGTTTGCGTTTGGTTTAAAAACCTGAATTGCGTTGGCCCCAGCATAGATGCGGCACGCGCCGTGGGTCTCCGCCAATCACCCTTTGGAACACGCAGAGGTAGGGCAGTTGCCGGCGCTTTGATGCGTGGACGATATAGCCTGAACCACACCCGTCCATAGAACTGCACCGGCCTAAGGTGCTTCAATGTGTGCCAGTAGCGGCCAAATTTACCCATTGTCATCAACAAAACCTGGGCGACTACACCGCACCCGCTACCTCAATACTCACCCGAGCCACCTCCACAATCTCGTCAAACGGTATCGGTGCAGGCCCGCCTTGGGCTATGGCTTTTATAAACGCTGCCGCGCACGCCTTTTGCCCCTTGTCTTGCCGCCACAAATTCATCTTGTTAAAGCCAGGCCAGCCAAAGCCATGCAGTTTGCGGAAGTTGTCCAACTGCAGCACACGCCCGGCGGCAAACACTTCTAACCGCTCTTTAGGGAAAGCCTTGCTGCCATTGGCCAAGTAATGCACCGTGCCGATGGAGCCGTCTTCAAAGCCTAAGCTTATCGACGCTGAATCATTGGTAAGCGTGTCCATCTTTGCTACATGGTGACTGACGATGCGCACGCCAGCCAAGAAACGCAGTAAATCTATAAAGTGACATGCTTCGCCAATGATTCGGCCGCCGCCCACTTCTGCATCTTGTGCCCAGTGGTCTGCAGGGATAACCCCGGCATTGACTGTCATCACAAACGCCTTAGGCCCTTGCACCGCAGCCAGCAGCGATTTCACCTTTTGCACCTGTGGCGCAAACCTGCGGTTAAAACCCACCATCACAATTGGGGTGCGGGCTGCGGCCTCAATCTCAGCCAGTTCATCCAAAGTTAAGCAAAGCGGCTTTTCCACAAATACGTGCTTACCCGCAGCCAGCGCCTGTAACACTAGCTGAGCATGGCTGTTGTGCCGGGTTGTGATGACCAACGCATCCACCTTTGGGTCGCTAAACAAACTGGCGGTGTCCGTGGTCGTTTCATCAAAGCCATATTTCTTGCCGGCATGGACACCACTCACGCCCGCGCTAGAAGCCACCGTTGCCAGTTTTGCTCCTGCATCCTTAAAGGCCGGTATCAAGACACCAGTGGCATAGTTGCCAGAGCCGACAAATGCCACAGACGGCGTTTTACTAATCGCTACCCTAGTCTTGGTTTGAGCATTTGTGGCCAACCGCACTGTGGCCGTCCGAACCTGCGCGTCAGGCTTTTCCAAAACCGATGGATATTCCAACAATATGCCCATGGATGGCTCGCTGCCCCCAACCACTGCATAGGCTGCCTCGGTCTGGTCCAAATTAAACCGATGTGAAATCAGAGGCTTTACATCAAGCCGTCCACTCGCCATCATGTCCAGCACGGCTTCCAGGTTTCGCTGTTCAGTCCAGCGCACAAAGCCTACCGGGTAATCTTGTCCTTTTTCTTCGTAGTTCGGGTCATAGCGGCCCGGCCCATATGACGCCGACACCTGAAAAGTCAGCTCTTTCTTAAAGAAATCGTCGCGTGACAGTTCCAGCCCGGTTACACCTACCAGCACAATCCGGCCACGCTTGCGGCACATTAGCGCAGCCTGGTGCATAGGCTCACTGCTTTTTGTGGCTGCAGTCACTATGACGGCATCCACACCGCGTCCACGAGAAAATCGCTCTGCTGCACTTACGGGGTCTTCACCCGCACCCAAGTTAACTACCTCGGCGCCGAACGATTTGGCCAGTGCTAACCGGGCAGCATCGAAATCAATACCCAGTACCCGGCAGCCATGGGCGCGTAGCAGTTGCACCGTAAGCTGTCCAATCAGCCCCAAACCTGTTACCACCACTGCCTCGCCCAACGTTGGCTGCACAAGGCGAATGCCCTGCAAGGCAATCGCTCCCAGCACAGTAAAGGCAGCTTCATCATTACTAACTGCATCAGGTATGTGTGCACACAGGTTGACAGGCACGCTTACTACCTCAGCGTGTTTGCCGTTGGATGCAATCCGGTCGCCAATTTCAAAGCCAGTAACACCCCTACCTGTTTCCAAAACCACACCCACGTTGCAATATCCCAAGGGCAACGGCTGGTCTAGCTTATTGCGAACAGCATCAATCGTAGGCATCAAGCCATCGGTCTTGATCTTTTCAAGGACCATCCTTACTTTATCTGGCTGTTGGCGTGCTTTGTCGATGGGGTTGGCCTTGCCAAAGTCCACCATCATTCGCTCTGTACCAGCAGATATCAGGGAGCGATTTGTCCGGATCAACAACTGGCCCACAACAACATTTGGACAAGGTATCTCAATCGCTTCGGTTGATCCGTCTTTCAGATTTTGCAATACTTGTTTCATGCTGCTTCAACCTCGTTGGCTAGATTCTCCGCACTGTCACGGAAGGAAAAAACAGACTGATGAACTCCAGAGCGCAACATATCAGCGATGTGCAGCATAAGCTGCGTCGATTGAACTACTTCATTCCAGTCGCGCACCGGGTTGGGGCGGAAGGGTTGGAGAATGGCGTCGTGGTGGCCTACGTCCTTGGGCCAGAAACGCTTGCGCAGCAGGTTCTCCCCCTGCCAAAGCGTCATTTGCCGAAAGTCATCGATCTTGGCGATGGTTTCATGGTGCTGTAGATTAATGCTCTCATTCACACCTTCAAAGGGTTCGGCGCGCGTGCTAAGCATTACTGAGAATAAATCGCCACGATCACTAGAGATGCTGATGGCGACATTGTCGTCCGGGTGCTCAGGGTCGGCGATTGTCAATGTAATCTGCATTTTGTCCGGAATCCCTCGCCACGACAGTATGTGGACGAAAAGATCCAACCAGTGGCCGACATTGCCACATACCCGCGAGCCCTCTTCAGGGCGCCGATACCAGTTGTCAGCGGCGATGGCGTGCCCTGAAACAAAGCACTGCAACGTAATGCCCTTTGCAGGGTCAATCGTCATGCGCTTGCGCAGCATTTGAATCGCACCTGAGAACGGACGGTTGTAGCCAGCGAAGATACGAGCTTTTGACTCTTTCTTTGCCTTGATTAAGTTTACTAACTGTGTTTGTGTCACCGCAATTGGCTTCTCGATGTAGGTGTCTATCCCGCGAGCCAATGCCTGCAGTGCATAAGGGGTGTGCGATGCGTGGTTGGAGGCGATATAGATCGTGCGCAGACCAGGGTGATCCAAAAATGCCTCAATGCTACGAGGCGTGCTGGCTACACCCAGCGAACGTGCGAAGGCGTCTTGCGCTTTTGGATTGATATCAAAACAGGTACCGAGACGATGTGACTGCCCTCGCAGAAAGTATCCGATAGTTGCGAAGGCAAACTGTCCACAGCCGATGACGCCCACATCGGACAGACTGGGCATCAAGCGTGGAAGGCGGGCACCGATGCCTAGGCGCCCCGCAGCCTTAAACCAAGTGCGACCCGGGCCATAGATGGTGGTGTAACGAATTACTTTTCGTATGGACGTAAAAATACTCATAAGCTGTCCCCTTTCGGGGCAGCTTCTACGTACCCAAAATGTCCCTCAGACCAAAGTGCAAACTTGCGCACCCTATACTCAAAAATTACCATTACTAAATCCTACTGATTTGGAAGATATCTCGTCTGCAGTTATGCCGAGTTTTGACCAGAAAGCTGACGCCGTGAACGGCAAAGGTGGTGGGTCAGTCTGTTGCAAGAAGCGTCTTACTGCACGGGCTATGGATGTCGGCGAGTACGGATCAAATGTCTGAGCAGGCTCGCAAACGTCCCGCACGTAGTCGAGCTCTGGGGCAAGGATAGGCAGCCCGGCTTGCCGAGCTTCAATCAAAGGCAAGCCAAACGACTCTCCCAGTGAAGGGAAGATCAGCGCATGAGTGCTTGAGTACAACAACAGAACTTCGTTATGGTCGAGATGTCCAGCGTTGTTAATCTTGATTCCCTGGCACTCCGCCAGAGTGGACACCTTTTTAGCAAGTGCCTGATCGCGAGGGCCTAGGGTTAGCGTCAAGCTAGGTCGGATTCCTTCCGAGGCAAGCAATTCCCATGCCTTTAGGAGGCGTGAGTGGTTTTTGTGTGGCAAGCCATCCGACACATAAATGAAATCCCATTCTGTTTGCTGCTTGGGTTTGGCTGCTATTATTTGCGAGAAAGGGAACACCGAAATCACAGCATTTCCCCCGTGCCAGTTAGCTAACGCGCGCGCCATGGTGGGTGTTTGCACGATGTATTCGTCAACGTGATGCCGCAACGCACGACTGATCCAACGTTCCGCAGCCACACGCAGACCAGTGCGCAACGTAAAGTCACGCAGCCGCATCAGGTCAAGCAGTAGACGGTTCTGCTGGAACAGCACAACGTGACCTGCGCTCCTGAATAGTGGCGGTAGTCCATGGAAGCACAGTACAGTGTCACCCGGACGTGCCAACGCGGCAAGTTGACGTTCGGCTTGAAAGCGATAAGGTACCGTGGACTGCACCCAAGTAACCTGCGCGGCGACCGGAAGATTAAGTTTGGGAATGGCGCGTTCATCCAATATTGCGCGTAGTATTTGACCTGTGGGCCAGTCGCATAATAAAGACTGCAGCAAGACTAACCCCCCCCCGGTGTGCACGTTTGGGGCATACAAAATTAGTGGACTAGACATGGGCATCGTCTTTTGAAGGGTTCAAACTGGACGGTAATACCAAAAAGGCATTTCGCTTTGAGTGTCTGTTACTTTTCCAACGTGCATTCCCAAGTATGAAGAAAGTACAAAAAATACCGAAAATAAATGAACCAGAAAAGTAGTTTGTGCCACGAAAGATGGCTCCAAATGTGATAACTGTGATTCCGCTAAGTAACAATGCCTGCACATCGGGCTGCAGTGTAGACAACGGAGTCTCTATTTTTCTGAACATTAAACGGAAAAGTAATCCGGTTGTGCTTACCCAAAAAACAATTCCAATCAAACCCAACTCGCTTAGCAGTTTAGAAAAAATGAATGAGCCGTCATTGAAGTTGTAATCCGCAAGGCCAAGCACATTTAGAATATCGCCTGTACTTGTTACAGGGCGAGGATCGCAACCCATTCGATTAAAACCCAGACCTATACCGTTCGATCCTTGTAGATTCTGCAGTGCAGTTTCCCACCCATTTATATAAACTAAACTTGAAAGGTTTGATGAGATATCAATTTCTACAAGACCGGTGATACGATTTGCAAGCTCTTCCGCATAAGGTGAAATCTGTACCAAAATTACTATAAAAAGCAAAAATAGCATTAACTGAAAAATCAGTGTCAATGAAAATTGCTTTTTTGATCGAGCAAGAATAACTACTACGAAGCAAAGTGAGACCATTACAAAAATTGTTGCGGACGCAGATAGAATAGTTATTGCAACAAATCCGACCCAACCCCAAACTCGATCTGGATTTGCTTTAGCAGACATCAGTCCAACCAAGACGGGTGCCATCGACAAGGCGAGATGACTAGGTTCTGGATAAATACCACTTGCTCGGAACGCTGCACCTCCCGACGGTGTCAAACCTAGTATTAAATCTAATATTAGTGAGATGGTAACCAAGGCCACAATTGCTCTCAAGTCCCACGTAAGAGTTTTCAGATATGTTACAGAAGACACACGTCCAATCGAGTAAAGTAACAGCAAAAACAAACAAAAACTGGTCAAAGATTTGATAAAAAAATCGGTGCAAGATGTTGTTGACTGGGATAATAAGAAGTGCGTAATGATTAGCGCGCCCCAGATAGTCAATATATTTTTCACACGAATTCGTGACATTGAATTTCTATTGCGTACCACCAACGCGGCGATGAAAAGTATGAGCACATGCATGCCCATCGAGAAATCACCTGCTTGTAGTTTAATGGTGGACGCAACAACGCACGCCCACAGGACCAGTCGCAATGACGGATTGGCTAGGCTTCCAGTCATTTGGGATTTTCTTCCGCCAACACGATCAATGTTTCACCGCCAAATACGCGCACTGCCCAATCTTTATTCACAATACCAGCTAAGATTCTAGGAAATCTTGCAAGGTTAGTTTTAAGTGACTTATTAGGCATATTGAGTGACGCACCCGTATATCGCCAATCAATTATTTTATATCCGCAGTCAACCAATGTTTCTAGCGCTAAATCTTTTGTGTACGAATGCAGATGACCAACACTGCGTCTCACGTTTAGCAAAGGTGCCTTTCGAGCTACTCCAATTGCACTAAGATCAAGTGGTATATGAAATATAAATTTATTGGCATGTTTAAGCGAATCTTCTAAAAAGGTAAAAGGATCGCGAACGTGTTCGAAAACATCGAGCATTAATAGTATTTCATATCGATGATTATTTAGTTTATGAAAGTCACCTAAATTATAGTCAATTCGATGTTTATTATTGACATCGCCATTTTGCCAAAATTTTTCCAGTTGAGGTGATATGTCATACCCAACCAACTTTGCCTTCGGTAGCATCCCTTCTAATGATCTCAATATATCACCTGAACCGCAACCAACTTCACAGATTGATAATGGATTAATTTTGTGATCTTCTAGTATTTTAAATACCTGACCCGCCTTCCAGCTTGCATCCTTTCGATCCCAGTCAGGGTTGCTATTGAGATACGATCCGTCAATATAGCGATTTTCTATTTTCATATCGAAATGTCGTTAAATTTAATCATTCTAATTGTTGGAAAACCTTGCCTTCAAGAAAATAAAATGCATGGTTTTTCGGTCTATATTTAATTTGACGGAAGTTTCAGTTTGCGGCCTGATTTTTCGATATATTCTTCTAGTGCAGTGTAGGCAGCGGAAATGGTTTGTAAATTTTCAATTCGATCTGCGTTACCCATCGCGCGTGGCGATGCTATGCGTCGTGCAATGCGCTCTACAAGGCCCCAAACCTCAGCAGTGATACCTTTAAGTATGGATGCAATCAAACGCAACTTCGTATCGCCCATGGCTTGACTATTTATCGTCTGCCAAGTGATGGATGTATAGGCGCGACAGTACAGAAGGCACCGTGCATAAAGTCTGCCGTAAGAGGGTTTAATGCCCAGCTCTGGTAACTCTTCCAATGCCTTGAGGAGCGAGTATGCCCATACCGTTTGTGGAGAATAGAATTCTGGTATGCGCTGGTCCCACTTAAGATCCGGACCAAACCGGGCTATATGGTCAGTTTCTCGTAACTGTGCCCGGTCGCTTCGCTCTGCACCTTGACCTGCTGTACTGGAGCTTGATGTTCCAGGAATGACAAATGGATATTCAACGATTACTGACTTACGGGAATGAGCGGAAATTAGTGCGGCGCTAAAGATATCCGGGCTCACGCCTCCAAAGATATGGCCGTGCCGCTGCCGTATGCGGTCTAGAAGTGCGCGGGAAACCAATCCATGGTATGCACGCGGCAAGGACCCCAGATTGCCGCCAAAACGCGCGCTTACGCGCCGAAGCTCATCTATGCCATCGATGGAACTGACCTTGCCCTGGAACGGCCATAAAAAGAGGCGAGAGGAATAGGCATCACCGTAGTATTTCGACTTCACACCTGGCCAGTAATATGATGCTATAAAGGATTCACGGTAGGGGACAACTGCCTCTACTTTGTGATGTGTAGCCCAAGCGGCGATTTCTGATAAACCAGGACCTATGGCATCGTCGTCCCCAATGACCATTACCCAGTCGCCTGTTGATAAATTTATCGCTCGCTCGAAGTTCTGTATGACACTGCGTAGTTCACAGCCGTAATCGTAAATAACCCGTCCGCTTGCGATTTGAACCGATAGCATTGCACGTGCAGCGTCAGTGTCACTGTTGTCACACACGATAACCTCAACGTTTTCGCAGTGTTCCAGCGCTATATTGACGCTGTCGACGAGATAACCCGTCCGGTTGCGCGTGGGTATTACGATAGAAATCTTGGGGCTAGTCATGAGATGGGGAAATTGGTAAGTCTTTACGAAGTTCAGCGAGGCGAATGTCGCAATCGCTTAATTCAAATGCTGCGAAAGTGTTCCGCAAGTTCCTTCTTAACATAATCAAGTGTCAGAAGCAGATCTTTAACCTGATTGATCGACAAACGCTCTGTGTTGTGAGAGGTATAGTCGTCAACTGCATTGGCCTCCGGTGAGCCCATGCTAATAAACAACTCATAGTTCAAGTCACGGTTGTCGGCTGGGATACGATAGTAGCGCCCCATATCTTCGGCCTTCGCCATTTCTTCACGTGACACCAGTGTTTCGTACAGTTTTTCACCATGACGCGTACCAATGATCTTGAAAGGCACGTCGCTGTTGAAAAGCTCCTTCAGTCCCGTCGCGAGATCTTCGACGGTGCTCGCCGGCGCCTTCTGCACGAATAAATCACCCTGCTGACCGTGCTCAAATGCATGAAGTACCAGATCCACCGAATCTTCCAGTGACATCAGATATCGCGTCATCTGCGGGTCGGTGATTCCAAGTGCTTGCCCATTGCGAATTCTCTCGATGAAAAGTGGAATTACTGAACCGCGTGAAGCCATGACATTACCGTAACGCGTGGCGCACATGACGGTGCCACCTGTTTCAATGCTGCGAGCCTTGGCTGTTAGTATCTTCTCTGCCATGGCCTTGGAAATTCCCATAGCGTTGATCGGGTAAACAGCCTTGTCGGTGCTCAGCAGCACAAGTCGCTTGACGTTATTCTCGATGGCAGCATTTAGAACGTTCTCAGTCCCAACGACATTGGTGCGAACAGCTTCCATGGGGAAGAATTCGCAGGATGGCACCTGCTTCAACGCGGCGGCATGGAAGACATAATCTACACCCTTCATGGCACGGTTGATGGAGTCGTAGTCACGGACATCACCGATGATGAAATGCACCTTAGGGCTGTGCAGAGCGATGCGCATATCCTCTTGCTTCTTCTCATCGCGACTGAAAATGACGATCCTGCGCACGTCGGTTTTCAGAAAACGTTCCAGCACGGTGTTACCAAAGGAACCAGTTCCGCCAGTTATCATCAAAGTCTTGTCGTTGAACACTGTAAATCTCCGTTAGGTCAAATGCCTGAGTAAATATTGAAAGTTGGCGCTTAGCGCTAGAAGCAGCGCGGAGATGATCACGGCGGAAGCTAGTGCTGACGCACGGACTAGAGCCACAATGGCATGTCGGCTCCCACCACGGTCCAGCCAAATGCATCGTAGCCAAGAAACTGTTGTAGACATGCTGTGATAGCAGGCATATACCCAGCACACACCTTCAATACTTCCCCGATGCGCGAAGGCTGCGGCTGCAGCAAGAGTCACGAGCGTCATGCAGGTCGATGCCATGGCCTGGAATCGGAAGTCCTGTCGTGCAACTAAGATTGAGTAGGGCAAGTAACCCAAAGCACCGATTGCGGCTCCAGGCAACAAAATTCCTGTGTAGATGGAAACTTTGGGGCTGTTGGCAGCATTACCCAGCCATAAATCGATAATCTGCTCTCGCATGAGCCACAAAAATGCGCTCGGAACAAAGGTAATGAGCACCAAAACGGTCGTGAACAGTGCCAGATTTTTATGGATGGCATCTTCGTCGTGCGAGCTTACAGCACGGGTCACTCGAGGTTGAAAGAACTGTGCCACCGGCCCCGCCAAAGTAGACAACGGCGTTAGGCACAACACAGTAGCAAGGTAGTAAGGGGCAGTCTGTGCTGCCGAGGTCATCGCCGAAACCAGCGGTTTGTCTAATTGCATTACGGATGCGCCGGCCACGCCGAATAAGACAAGTGGACCACCGCGCTTAAGCATAGCCAGCGCCTGCGCGATGAGTGCAGGCACTCCGTCCAAGCGTGAAGTAGTTACGGTGAACAGCCGCCGACAAGCAATATGAGTGCACCACCACTGCAACACTACGCACAGTGCTTGGGACGTAATGAACACACTTAAGTCCGCGTCAATCGTTCGCAAGGCGGCCAATGTAGCCAGTGCACGCGCTAGAACCCCCACCAATTGGATACCACTCGCAGTGGCAAAGCGATGAGCCGCCATTAGCGCAATTTGTCCGACATTCTGCAGGGTGAGCCCCCAGAACATCACCATGCAACCTGCAAGTTGCAGACCAGTGAGCGGCTCGCTGAAAATAAAGTTCAGCAACAATGCTGCAGGTGCCATCGCAACGTAGAAAGCGGTGATTACAAAGTTGCTGGTTCGCCATGATCGCCATCCGTTAATATGCCCGGCCCCGGAAGCGGCGACATCTCTTCCTACAAGGGTAGACATTCCCAGATCTAGCATTAAAAGCAAGGACTGGACCGACAGAATCACTGCCACGATACCAAATTGCTGCGGGCCGAGCAGATGGTTGAATTCTGGGAGCACAAGTATCCCAACAACGATTGCACTCACTTTGCTGACATACAGCATCGCCATATTCAGCATGTAGCGCCCCTAAAGGCGCATAGATGTAGCGAGGAGTTCACGCTTGGAGTTCCTCGTGGATCGTTGCCACAATCGTGTCGGCTTGATCGTCGCTTAGCCACCAGCCGCAAGGGATGGCCAGCACTTGGTTCATGAATATGTCGGTTCCGCGCAAGATACGCTGCGAAGCGCCGAAACCGCTATAAATGTCGTTGCGAAGATGTAGCTTTGAGCAGTCAATGCTGCGGTGTTTCAGTCTTGTGAGCAACTGATCTCGTTGTTCCACAAGAAGCAGCATTACCCAATATGCGGGGCTACTACCCTCAATAGGCTGGACTGCTGTAATGCCCCGTAGGTACCGAAGTTGCGATTGCATTCGATCCACGACAGTGCGTGTGCGGGCCAGCTGAGCGGGTACATTTGGGAGTTGGCTCAGCCCTATAGCTGCGTTCAAATTATTGAATGATGCAGGCCAGCCAACTTCGGGTATGTCCGAAGCTGGATTGATCTCGCCAGATGCGTCTCTGAATGTCTTAGCGTCTATACCAAAACGACGCAGCTTGCTTGCCCGTGTTGCTGTGTCGCCGTTAGGGCAAACCAGCGCGCCGCCTTCAACGGCGTTGATTTGTCGATTTGGATAGAACGAATAGACCGCGTAGTCACCCCTGTGGCCTACTGGTGTACCATTCAGCGTTGCACCTAAGGCATTGTTGCAGTCCTCAATTAATATTAGGCCACGTTGCTTGCAAAATTTGGTGATTTGTTCAACGGGCCCTGGATATCCGGCCACATGGTACATCGTGACTGCCTTGCAGCGCGGAGTAATTGCGTTTTCCAAGTCAGCAACAGACATACTGGCTGTTTTTGGGTCAATATCCACCCAAACGGGCTTAGCGCCCACCAAACTGATCGCAGAATTGGATGCCATACAGGAGAACGCAAGAGTCAGCACCTCGTCACCGGCACCCACTCCGGATAAATGCAAAGCCAATGCAAGTGCATGGGTCATATCACTGGTACACACCACATTCTGGCGCGCGATCATTTCACCAAATCGCCTTTGGAATTCATCGATGCGCGGGCCGCTGGCTATCTGCCCCGAACGCAGAACCTCAAGAACTGCCCGTTCGGTGACCTCCGAGCAAGCAGGCTGAAACAATCGTATTTGTTCTGTCATGTTGATCACACTTAGCCTCGTTGTAGAGCTTCTACGATGCGGGCCCGGTCTTCGTCAGTCACCCACCACCCACAGGGGATATGGGTGAGTCTGCGGTAATAAGTGTCTAGACCTGGTAGCGCTCTGCGATCCTGGGCAAATACAGAGTGCAGGTGGTTGGGTCGGTGGAGCTTGGATGAGGCAACGCCAACAGCAGCCAAACGCGCCTCCACATCGCCGGAGTTGTCGCTCAACACGGTGTATAGCCAATAAGACGGCGTGGCGTCAGACTCGAACCGGGTCACCGCTAAGCCCGGTATTTTTGCAATGTGTTCGTCGAAGTAGCGGCCGTTCGCGATATGCCGACTGATGCGCTCCCCGATTCCCGTCAGCTGAGTCAAACCTATCACAGCCGCCACGTTGTTCATGTTGTATTTGTAGCCAGGCAATGTGATGTCGACTTCCGTGCGAGCTACTCCTTTGGAAAGTCCAAACCAACGCAAACGGCGCGCCTCGTCCAATCGAGATGAATCACGCATCGACAATATTCCACCGTCAACAGTGGTCATATGCTTGATAGCCTGCAAAGAGAAGATTGAAAAGTCGCCAACAGTGCCTATACCTTGATCCTTGTACGACGCACCGAGGGCGTGGGCCGCGTCCTCGATCAGTGCAATGCCGTGCCGGTCAGCTATACCGCGCAATTCGGCCAGGCGTGCAGGAAAGCCCGCGTAATGCACTACTAAGATCGCACGTGTGCGCGGCCCGATGAGGCTTTCTACTGAGGCAGGATCTAGGTTGCCACTAAGAGAATCAACGTCTGCAAATACGGGTCGCGCACCTGTGTGCAATATTGCAATATTGGTGGGCTCGGCGGTCATTGAGGTGCTGATAACCTCGTCGCCAGTATTGACGCCTGCCATCAGTAGCGCTACATGCAGCGCACCGGTGCCACTGCTCATGCCCAGTGCGTTTGGTAACCGCATCTGCTTTGCAAATGTGCGTTCGAAAGAGTAAACCGACTCTCCCTCAGCGAGCATGCCGCTGTAGAGCACATCCTCGAGGGCTGGCATAAGTAATGACTTTGGAGGCATGCCTACCTTAACCAATGGAATCACTTGTGTACCTCATACTTTGTGAAATGAACTTTTTCGAAGTAAAGTCGATTCCCTTTTTTGTCTTCGATATACGCATTGGGGTATGGTGCCGTAAGGCATCTGATCTTGTTGTAAAGAGCTGTAATGTCAGAAAAGTCGAGATCCTCAAGCAAGAGTTGACTTTCCTCTGGTTTGCGACGCTTTACATAGTTACCTTCCGATAAATTCTGAGACTCAGTGTTGATATTCGGATAACTTTTTATGAAAGACGTCAACAAGTTGACCGAAGCAGTCTTTATGTTTTGAAAAACATCATCCATTGAGTCACCGTTGAGCGACAAGTCGGATTTTCCCCAGATTTCGCCCGAGTCCAGCTTTTCTGCTATTCGAAACAAGCTGCACTTGGTTAGGGTAATGCCGTCAATGATCTGATGCTGTATCGGACTACCACCACGGTAACTTGGAAGATCAGAAGGGTGCAATCCAAGACAAAGAAACCGATTAGTGATCTCGGCTTCAATTATCCAACTCCACCCTATGGCCACAAAGATGGTTGCTGGGTCAAGGGATTCGCGGACGTATTCACGTAAGGCCTCGGGTGAAGTCAGTGTTTCAAATATGTGATCTTGACTGTTTTCGTTACTGATTTGTTGCACAACATCCAAAGCCCAATTTCGATAAGCGAGAAAAACAATTTTCATTTTTTAACGAATCTCACACGTTCAAAATAAAGAGTACCTTGGTCGTCTTCGATGTATGCATTGGGGTAAGGCTTTCCTAAGCAACGAATTAGGTTATATAGATCCAAGGTCGATATTGATGCAAGGATTTCCATAGGTACTTTGCTATCGATCGGGTTGCGCTTTTGTCGGACTTCTTTTTCTTCCGGCCACTTTTTATATGAAATATTAGGAAAATCATCTAAATACTGATTAAGCAATAGAATAGATGTCGTGGTAAGTTGCTCAAAAATATCTTCGATATTTCCGTGTAACGAGAGTAATGTTTCGTGTGAATATTCTCGTGTGTGGGTATGCGCCCGTCCAGATGAATCATCCCATACAAATGGAAAAATGCGATGCTTTGTGATGGTAATTCCATCAATTATTTGCAATTGCAGTGGTGATCCATATGAATATCGATCTAGTTCTGCACAATGTAATCCTATGGCTTGTATGCGTGAGCAAATAGAAGAACCAAGTTCTTCACTCCAACCCAAAGTAATAAGCAGGTCGTAGTCTTCAAGATCGAGAGCATCTAGTTCATGCATTTGATGACATTGGACATAGTGGGTAATTCTTGGGTGCTGGGCAACACGAATCAGCGCTTTGTTCGCCCAATCACGATAGGAGAGAAATACTATTTTCATAATGTAGTCCTTGTCTTCTTATTTAAATTAATTTAATGTCAGTATAAATGAGAATAATTATCCGAATAAATCTAAAAAGTAAAACGATTTTCTCCTTAGAAAAAATACATCCGCATTTAAATGAAGCCCGCTGCGCATATTTTCACTAGGCGCATTAAAAATTGATGCATTACCTTACCCATCAGTATCGCGCTTGAGCGCTTCAATTTCCTCGCGCAGCTTTTCATATTCAGCCATCTTGCGCTGCAAGAACCGACGGGTTAGCACAGCTTTTTCAGCGACACCGGTGGGTGTAAGCAGGTAGGCGTAACTCAGTTTGTCGGAGTTTTTGTTGAAGTTGCCCATCTTGATCCAGCCTTTTTCCACCAGGGCTTTCAGGCAGAAGTTGATGGTGCTGACATTGATGCCCACTTCTTTGGCTAAAGTGCGTTGGGACACGTCAGGGTTTTCCTGGAGCACTTTGAGCGTCCAAAACAAGGTGTCGTCGTTGGCAGTCTGGCGGCGTGTGGTCATCGGGTAAATTCGGTCTGGCATGTTCTGGAATCTGAAAACAAGTAAATTCAGAATAGCTACCGCGGCCAGTGGGCGCCCAGATGGACGTGTGACAGGTTGGCCGGCAACTCGCTATTGTTTAACTTTTAAACGATTTTAGCCAAGGATTTACCCAATTTGGTGCGATGCCAAAAATAATTTCGCACCTGACAACTGTTCTATCCAGCATTTACCCCTCCACGCTGAGTAGCGTTTCGCCCTGTTGCTGCTGCACCGCCTCTTCCATGCTGACCGTGTTGGCCACCAGCTCCAGGTGGCTCAAAATCTCTGGCTCTTTTCTTTCGATGTAGCTTTTGACGGCGGCGTTGGCCAGCAACTTGGTCAAGTAGCCCTTGGCCACCACCAGGTTGAGCAATTCAGAGCCATACGAACTTTCCGCGTCTTTATAGGTCGCCTGCACCTGGCTCATCTCCTTTTCCAGCTTGACCAGTTGCTCCATGGGAGCGGTTTTGCTGTCACGCTCGGGCGGTGGCACATCCGCACGCTGCTCGGGCGGGGTGGCTTTGAGCAGTGCCTCAACATGCGCCACGGTGATGGTGTTGCTGGCCACCATCAGCTCCACCGCCTCCACCTGGCGGGCGGCCTTCATGTTGCGCAAGATGCGCGTCACATCGGGGGTGAACTGGTGGTCTTGCAGCAATGCAATGGCTTCGGGGCAAATGCCGGATAGCAGGTTGATGCGCCGGTTGATGGAGCTCAGGTTGACATTGAAGGCGCGCGCCAGGCGCTCTTTGCTTACGCCCCGGTCAATAGCGCGGCGGATCATGTAGTGTTCTTGGATGGTCGATAGCCGGTTGATCCGGTGGTTGTACGAATAGGTTTCGTCGTCTTTGGCAAACAGGCAAGCCACCTCGTTGAGCCCCAGTTCTTTAAAAGCCAGCACGCGCAAATGGCCGTCCAGCAGCAGGTATTCCGACTTGCTGGCATCGGGCTGGATAACGGCCAGGGGTTCGATCAAGCCAATTTCATGGATGCTTGATACGATTTGTTTGTATTTGCGCGTGCTCATGATGCCGTCTGGCACCTTTTTGCTGGGCAGCAGTTGGTCCAGCGGGATTTGGTAGGTTTCTAGGTCAAACCCCAGCAGTGTATTGAGTGGCTTGGTCGGCAGTTTGGACGCGGAGTCGCCATCGCTGTCAGCATGACCGTCTGGGTTGTACACGCCGGGGTAGAGCTGTGCCAGCTTGGGCGCAAGGTTTGTGGCGGGGTTCATGCGCTTTCTCCTTCAAGTTCGGGTTGGTGTGTAGTGGCGGTGTTGGTGGTGTCTGGGGCGCTGATGCGGTCCGACAGGTATTTGGGCAGGGTGTCCAGGCCCTCGGCGCGTAGCAGGTTGACAAAGCTTTCATCGGCAAACAGCTTCTTTAACCCTTGCACCACCAGGAGCAGGCGCTGGTGGGCGTGCTCGGCTTTCAGGACCATCTTGCGCTGGCGGTCTACCTCTTTTTGGTAGGTGCGCACCAGGCTGTAACTGGAAGTGGGAGGTTTGATCTGGTCGGCGTTGGGCGATGCTGGGCCGTGCTCTTGGCGTTTTTCTATCAAACGCTTGGCTTCGATGATCTGGCGGCCTTTGAGCTGGCCGTTTTCATAAGCTTCTTGCAGCATGTCGCCCAGGTTTTCATCACCGTCTTTGGCACGGGCAATCTCCAGCGCGGTGGTGAGCGGTATGGCACCGCGCTGCACGCCTTCAATCAAACGCTCTTCGCCTTGGTCGAGCAAAAAGACGATGTCTTTGACGTATTTGGGTGACAAGCCGGTTTTTTGGATGATGATCTCGGCGCTGTAGCCGCGTTTTCGCAGGATTTCGATGTCCGCCAATATTTCCAGCGGTCTGTAACCCCGTCGGGCAATGTTTTCGGCCAGGCTCATGATGAAGGCGTCTTCATCGCTCACGTCCACCACCAGGGCGGGGATGTGGGTTTCACCCAGGATGCGAAAGGCGTTGAGGCGGCCTTCGCCACAGACCAGGTGGTAACTGAGCTTGCCGTCCGTGCCCGGGCGCTCGGTGACGGTGATGGGTTTTTTGAGGCCAATGTTGCGGATGTTGTCCACAATCTCCTCAAAGACCTTCATGTTGCGGTCGCGCGAGTTGAGTACCTGAATGCGGCTGATGGGCACAAAGGTCACAGATTCAGGTGTGCCGGTCATCATGGTCTGGCCCTCCGGGGTGCTTGGGGTTGCGGGATGGGTGGGGTGATATGCATCAAAGGCTCCTTGGGGTTGGTGAATCAGTGGTGTTGAAACCGGTGCAGGCGTTCCCGCTCTGACATGCCGTAGAAAAAGTTCAGGTTGTCAAAGCGAAAACACTCAAAATTGGCGCTGTTACGGTTGCTGACCCGGATTTCTTGCTCGGGCAAGTCCAGGCGGGGTAACAAGTAATAGTCAAGCTCTGAGGTGTTGGCTGCATCCAGCCGGATGGCAACCGTCAGGTCGGGCTGACCGGTGGCAAATAAGCGGGCCGGGTCAAACCGGATGCGCCAACGCTGCTGGCTTTGGCCATATTTGTCCACCAGCGTGTGACAGCGCGCCAGCACCACGCTGATGACCAGCTCGTCGTTCAGGGTGAGCAGATCGGTCTTGGGGTCACGCCAGACCTGACCACCCAGGTTCGCAATGGTCTGCTCGGTGCGACCGATGATTTCTGGGTGCAGTTGGCGCAGGCGGCGATTGAGTTCCATGAACTCAAGACGGTCCGCATTGCCAAACCCGACCAACTGGTAGGCCCGAGACAAGCTGCCAAAGCGCTGGGTATAGACACTGGCCGTGGCCCGGCCCAAGGCTTGGTTGATGATGAAACCCGACAAACTGCCGCATTCGACATACAGGCGCTTGAGGTGTTCCAGCAGCTCTTGGTCAGTGAGCTTGCGACTGCGCTCAGCCAGGATTTCTTGGGCGGTCATGAAGGTGGCTACCGGCACCACTCCGGTAAAAGCGCCTTCTTTTCGGATCCACATGTCGGGTGGGTTGTCGACATGCTTTTTCTTGAGCTTGAAAGAGTGGCGGTTGTAAACGTTGTTGCCGATGTACTTCTCATTGGTCAAGACCTGGCGCACGGTGCTGTAGTTCCAGGGGCGGTCCAGATCGGTGAGGATGGGTATGGCGTTGAGGCGATTGGCAATGGCAGAGATGGCCATGTCGTCCTGAATCAGCCACTGAAACATCTGGTTCACCGTGGCGACTTCCTCATCGGTGCCCGGCACCAGGATGACCCTGTCGGTTTGCAAGCTTTTGTGCTCACCGCGCTGCAAGGCGCTTTTGAGGTTGCCGCTTTGATCCAGCAGCACCCGGCGCAGACCAAACCCGGCCGGGCCGCCTTGCCGGAAACCCAGCTCAATCAGGCGGCATTGGCCCGCAAACACCTTGGCCGACAGCTCCCGGCTGTATTCACCGGCCATGGCGCGTTTGACACCTTTGACTATTGTTGAGACGGGCGAGCCATCGTTTTCAAACTGCTCGGCGACGTAGGCGACCAGGATGCCTTTGCGTTTGAGCTTGTATTCGTAAAAAGCCGCCTCGTCCGCATCTTGAAACCGGCCCCAGCGACTGACGTCATAGACCAGCACCAGGGTGAAATCAGCAACACCCGTTTCCACATCGGCAATCAGCTTTTGCAGCGAAGCCCGCCCGCCCAGCGATAGTCCACTTTTACCCTCATCGGCGTAGGTGCGTACGATTTCGATATTGCGGCGCTGGGCATATTCCAGAATCTTGTCGGCCTGGTTGTTGGTGGAATATTGCTGATGTTCGGTGGACATGCGGACGTATTGGGCAGCGCGCAGCAGAGTGGGTTGAGATGGTGGTGGCGCTGATGGGGATTGGTATTGATCGGGTGACATGGTTGCCTGGGCTTGTTTGGTGCGGGTTGGACTTCTTGTGGTTGTGTCCATGTTGGCTTCGAAGGCGACAAGCTATCAAGTCAATTCCAGAGGGGTTTGAAGATAAAGTTGCTGTGTGCGGACAGGTGGGGGCACGGGCGGGGAGAACGCGTTGCTCGTGATGGAGATCACGATCTGAAGCAGTGATTAACCTGTTTTGCGCAGACTGGCGGTGTCAATGCGCATGGACACCGGCTTGCTCAGGATGTTGAGCAAAATCATCGAGCGGCTCTCTGCATCCGTGTTTTGGTAGATGGCTTCAAGCCCGGCAAACGGGCCGTCGGCGACGGTGACGTTTTCGCCTTTCGAGAAAAAGGGCTCTGGAGGTCTATCTTGTTCACGCGAGCGGATCAGGTCAATCAGCTGGCCGTCTACCTTGGCAGGCTGGCCACCAAACCGAACCAACTGGTTCACACCCAACGTAGACCGAATCGGTGAC
>CAIYGK010000595.1 GCA_903925725.1 uncultured beta proteobacterium
CAGCCTGGCGCGCAAGTTCGGCGGCACCGGTCTGGGACTTGCGATGGTCAAACAGCTGGCGGAACTCCATGGTGGCACCGTCGCCGTCTCCAGCGCAGAAGGCCGGGGCTCCATCTTTGCCGCCTGGTTGCCGCTACGCCACCCGGGTGAGACCGACACTGCGTTGCCTGTGAAATCTGGCGAGGCGCCGGCGCCTGAGGAACGCATCGCACTGATGGTTGAGCATGACGACAAGGCAGCTGAGCTACTTCGGCCAATGCTTGAGGCCGAAGGTTTTAGAGTCTTGCGCGCTGCCAGCGCCGAGGACGCCCTGTTGCTGGCGCCACAGCAAACCCTCAAGCTCATCACCCTGGCGATCGAATTGCCGGGCATTGATGGCTGGGAATTTCTCCAGCGAATAGGGGGCAATGACGCGCTCTCAAGCGTGCCGGTAGTGATAGTGGCTTCCAAGGACTACAGTGATATGGCACTGAACAGGGGCGCTTCGGCTGTCTTGCAAAAACCCGTTAGCCGCGCCCAGCTCAAGGACTCATTGCAGCATATGGGTCTGCAGCCGGTGCCGCAGCACACCCACACGGTATTGATCGTCGATGACGACCCCAACGCAGTCGAGCTGATTGCCACCTTCTTGCCCGCGCCGGGCTATGCCGTGGTACGGGCGTACGGTGGTAGCGAGGCGATCGCCCTGGCGCAAAAGCTGCGTCCGGACCTGATCCTGCTCGACCTGATGATGCCCGAGGTCAGTGGTTTTGACGTCGTTGATGCTCTTCAAAAGAACATCGACACAGCGCGTATCCCGGTTCTGGTGGTCACCGCCAAGCAGATCACCGCGCAGGACCGCGCCGCGCTGAGCCGGCAAGCCGGCAACCTTATCCGCATTGTGGAGAAAGTCGGCTTCGACAAACAAGGTTTCATTGCCGAAGTCAGGCGCGCTCTGGATCCCCACAACGCCCCATTGAAAGTTCCATCCGATGGCCAAAATCCTGATCATTGAAGACAATCCGACGAACATGAAGTTGACCGCCATGTTGCTGGCGCGGGTCGGCCATCAGGTCTTGCAGGCTGTCGATGCCGAAACAGGCATGGCCCTGGCCCTCACCGATCGTCCTGACCTGATCCTGATGGACCTTCAGTTGCCCGGCATGGACGGCTTGGCGGCGACAACGCGGCTCAAGCAGAGCCCGATCACCACCAACATTCCGGTAGTTGCACTGACAGCGCTGGCAATGAAGGAAGACCAGGCCAGAGCCATGACTGCCGGTTGCGACGCCTATATCGCCAAGCCCATAAAGTATCAGGAGCTGTATGCAACGGTCAACACGCTATTGGCCGCCAGGCAAGCCTGAAACGTCATGACTATCGCTTCTGCCACCATCCTGATCGTCGACGACGAACCGTTTAACCGCAAGCTGCTGGAGACGATGCTGCAGCCAGAAGGGTATGCCACGGTGAGTGTCGCCAGCGGCGAAGAGGCGCTGGCCTGCATTGCCGCGCGCCCTGTGGATTTGATCCTGCTTGACGTCATGATGCCGGGCATGGACGGCTATGAAGTAGCACGCACGCTCAAGGCCAGTTCTGCCACCTCGAACATTCCGATCATCCTGGTCACGGCGCAAAGCGACCAAAGTGCCCGTCTGGCCGGCCTCGATTCCGGAGCCGAGGACTTCTTGACCAAGCCCGTCGGACGGGTCGAGTTGTGGTTGCGGGTGCGCAACCTTCTGAGGTTGAAGACACTGGGCGATGCGCTGCAAAAGCACAATCAAATGCTCGAACAGGAAGTGCAACGGCGCGTGGCTGACTTGCAGCGCGTCGAGCAGGTGCGTTACAGCGATGCGGTCAAACATTCCATGATTCTCAATGCATTGCCATCACATATCGCACTGCTTGATAGTCAAGGATTCATCGTTTCAGTGAACGAATCGTGGCGGCGTTTCGCCGCCGACAACGGTTTCCATTCCGACGAATTTGGAGTCGGCCTGAACTACCTGGAGATTTGCGACCATGCTGTGGGCAATGAAGCCATGGAGGCCCAACAGTGTGCTGCCGGAATTCGCTCTGTATTGTGCGGCGAGGCGACAACTTTTTCCATCGAATACAGTTGTCACTCCCCATCTGAAAAAAGGTGGTTTTTGCTGACTGTCTCCGCCTTGCGTGATGGACAGCGGTCTGCGGCAACGGTGATGCACGTGAACATCACTGAGACTAAATTGACCGAGCAGGCACTGGTCCAGGAGAGTTTGCGCAACCAGGCATTTCTGCGCAATGCGAGCGACGGCGTGCACATTCTCGATGCCGGGGGGAATGTAGTGGAAGCAAGTGATTCCTTTTGTCGGATGCTCGGGTACACCCGTGAAGAACTGATCGGCGCGAACTTCATGCTGTGGGATGCGCAAATGTCAGCGCCAGAGTTGAAGCAAGCTCTCGCGAAGCAGCTCACCACGGATCAGCGTTTGGTTTTCGAGACCCGGCATCGGCGCAGGGACGCAAGCGTGTTTGATGTCGAAATCAGCAGCAGGCGTCTTGAACTGAACGGCCAGCCCTTGTTGTTCAACTCTGCGCGAGACGTCAGTGAAAAGAAGCGTGCCGATCGTGACATCCTGAATTACATAGCGCAGATCAAGACGGCGTTCATGAGCACGGTCGAAGTCGCAACAAGCCTGGGCGAGTTGCGAGACCCGTACACGGCCGGTCACGAGCGGCGCGTTGGTGCGATTGCAGCTGCGATCGGCGCCGAACTCGGATTCGACTCAATTCGGCAGGAGGGACTGCGGGTCGCCGGCCATCTGCATGACATCGGGAAGATCAGCATTCCGTCGGAGATCCTTTCCAAGCCTGGCAGACTCAGCACAACCCAGTTGAAACTCATCCAGGAGCATGCGCAGGCGGGTTACGACGTGCTCCAGGGTGTGGAGTTTCCCTGGCCGGTGGCCCAGATCGCACGGCAGCACCACGAGCGCATGGACGGTAGCGGCTATCCGCAAGGTCTCAAGGGCAATGCCATCCTTCTCGAGGCGCGGATCATGGCCGTGGCCGACGTGCTCGAAGCCATGTCTTCGCACCGTCCGTACCGGGCTGGACTCGGTATCGACAGGGCGCTGACCGAGGTCGAGGGCGGGAGCGGAACAAGGTATGACCCCGCCGTGGTCGAAGCATGTCGGGCGTTGTTCCGGGAAAAGGGCTACACCATTCCGGCGTAGCGAAAGATTCACATCTCATGGTGAACGACGGCTACCGCGCTCGAGAAATTCATCAGTCCGGATACGGCCAGCAAGCATTCGGCATAGCCGTCACAATGACCGCTGTCATTCCGGAAATCTCATGGCGCATCAACTTCCTCGTCCTTTCCTGCGACTCGTCTGGTCCAATCTGGCCGCGCAATCGGCTGAACAATTGAGTTTGGCGGCCGTGCCTATCGTCGCGGTTCTGGCACTGGGTGCTGGCCCCGGAGAGATCGGTCTGCTGGCCACAGCACAAACGCTGCCCTTCCTGATTCTGTCGATGCCCTTGGGCCTGGTCGCCGATCGAACGTCGCGGCGTCAACTGATGGCGTGGGCCGAAGGCTTGCGTCTGCTGGCGTTTCTGACCCTGATAGCAGCGTCTCTGTTTGACCGAATCTCGCTTCAACTGCTGGCCGTGCTGGGTTTTGTCGGTGCGATTGGCACCGTCGGTTACAGCGTCGCCGCACCGGCTCTTGTGCCCGCGCTCGTTCCCCGCGACGCGATCATGGCGGCGAACGGGCGCCTCGAACTCGCCCGCAGCATTGCGTTTACCGCTGGGCCGGCCCTTGCCGGCGCGCTTGTCGCGTGGGCCGGAGCTTCGGCTGCGTTCATTCTGGCTGCGGTGCTGTCGGCTTCGGCGGTGGCACTCTTGCTGGGGCTTGCCGAACCCAGGCGCCTTGCCCAAGCAGCGCGCCACCCGCTGCTCGAACTCCGGGATGGCGCACGTCTGGTGTGGCGTCATGCACTGCTGCGTCCCGTACTTTTGACTGCCGTTGCCTGGAATATCTCCTGGTTCGTGCTGCAGGCCGCCTATGTGCCGTATGCCGTCCGGGTGCTTGGCTTGAGCGCAGGTGGCGTGGGTATCACGCTTGCAAGCTATGGCGCGGGCATGATCGTAGGTGCGCTGTTCGCGCCCAGGGTGATGGGCTTGCTGCCCTTCGGCAGGGCGATTCAGGTCGGCCCCGCCATGTCGGTGCTGGCGGCCATGACGATGGTCGCAACACTGGCGCTGCCCAGTGCAGCCGTAGCGGTGCTTTCGTTCTTTCTGTTCGGTGCTGGCCCAATCATCTGGACCATTACGTCGACGACACTGCGCCAGACCGTTACACCGAACGCCATGCTGGGTCGCGTGTCAGCCCTTTTTCTCACAGTCAACATGGGCGCCCGTCCGATCGGGGCAGCGTTGGGCGGCTTCGTGGGTGCTTCGTGGAGCGAAGCGGCGTGCCTGATGGTGGCTCTGCTTGGATTCGTCGTGCAGGCGTGGCTGATCTTCGCCTCGCAGGTGAGCCATTTGAAGCACCTGCCTGCTGCGGCAGATTGAAACACCTTTCAGTCGTGCCGTTTGTCTTCGCCAATCATCGGAGTGTCAGGAAGCGCTACGGAATTGGTCGTGGCAGGTCTTGCAACTTTTCTGCACGTCATTGACAGCTGCCCGAATTACTTCAAGATTGCCGATGCGGGCAGACTCGACCAGTTGTCTGACTGTTGCCTGATATTTTTCCTGCGCCTGTTCGAACTCCAGGGGCTTGTTCCAGACTTCCGGATTCGCGCGCGTTGGCGGGTAGTTGCTGTCAGGGGTGAAGTAAACCCAGGGCTGGGTCGCGAGCTTTTGCAGCTCCAGCGCACTGACACCGAACTCCTGCGGGTTGTATTTTTTGCGATCACGCGCAACCATCCCCATGGGCTCCAGCGTCCGTGTGAACTGTTTGAAAACAGCCCTGCGTTTGGTAACTGGCTGATCGGGATGCGTATCGTCTGCGGGGCCGTTGCAGGCGCCTAGCGCAAACAGGACAAGCATCGTGATCGCGCCAATCGACAGTCCGGGAATTGATCGCATAGCTATGCAATAAAGCGCTCTGGCCGGAATGGTGCGGGATCGATCGAACACGTTTCACCCAGCATCAAATCGGCCAATAGTTGCGCCGTGCCTGGTCCGGTGCTCAGTCCGATGTGCTGATGTCCGAGCGCGAGCCAAAGGTCCGGATGGTTTGGCGCTGCGCCGATCAGGGGACGACTGTCGGGCAAGGTGGGACGCGAGCCCAGCCAAGGGGCGCCAGATTGGGCTCCCAGAGGAAAGGCCTGCCGCGCAGCCACTTCGGTCATTTCGAGCTGTGCCAGGTTGGCCGGGGCATCCCGTCCGGTCAACTCCACGCCGGTGCTCAGGCGAATGCCGTTTTCCATGGGCGCGAGCACATAACCGGCGGCAGTGTCGTAAACGGGTCGCGCCAGCCGGGCATCGGGACTGGCCACAAAATTCTGGTGATAGCCGCGCTCGAAAGCCAGGGGCGCGGCCAGCTTGAGTGGCGCCAGCAGGTCATTGGCCCAGGGACCCAGCGCGATGACGACTTTGGCCCCTGGCGTGACGCTGCCATCGGAGCCACGCAATTGCCAGAGCCCTCGGGCGTCGCGTTGCAGGGCCGCAATCTCGCGCTGTACCAGGACGCCACCACGCGCCTGGAACAAGCGGGCGTAGGCCTGCACGACCTGGCCTGGATCGTCAACCGAGCAGGCATCCTTGATCCAGAGCGCGCGCTGAAATATCGGATGCAGATGCGGCTCCATGCTCCGCAGGGCGGAGGGATCGAGTTCCTGGGTGGCGATCTCGAAGTGATCAAAAGTCTCGCGTGCCAACCGATTCTTGACGAGTGCCTGTGCGTCGCGGTACAGGAAGATCCATCCGTCTTCGCGCAAGCGGTGCGAGGCGCCCGCTGCCTGCATCAGCTGCCGGTGCGCCGGGATGGACAGGCGGATCAGGGCGTCGAGTGCCCGTGTTGTTTCGTTGAAGGCCGAGGTTCGGGCGCGGCTGAGAAAGCCAAGCCCCCACTTCATTTCCTGCAACAGATAAAGCGGGTTGTAGCGGAACTGCGGTGTCCGGTTGGTCAGGAAACGAGGCAAGCCGGCCCACAGGCCCGGATTGTTGAAAGGAATCAGGGAACTGCGCGCCAGCACCCCTGCATTGCCAAAGGAGGTCTCCTGACCCGCAGGCTTGCGATCAAAGAGCTGAACCGACAGGCCGCGCCGCTGCAACTCCAGGGCACAGCACACGCCCACCATGCCTGCGCCAACAACTGCGACGCCAGGCGCTTCATCGCGCTGCATTGCCTAATCGTCCAGACCGGAGACACCCACGCGATGCGGCAAGGGGCGCGCGCCGGCAATGCGGTACATCACCTGACCGGGCCATGACAGGTAGCCATCAAGCCGACAGGAAAACAGAACTCCATCGGTCTGGCTCTTGTAAGTGGTGCGCGCCAGTGGCCCGTGTGGATTGGCAGGGTCAATCACATCGCAAATGGCTTGACCCTTCTTGACCTTGCTGCCCGGTTTCACATGGAAGACGAGGAAGCCTGTAGCCCGGCTGTAACCCACGTCCATGCCACTCATGGGCATAGCCGGCGAAAGAAGGCGCGGTAGCGGCTCTGCCTGGCCTTTGACAACATCGCGCCGGACCAGCCAGCGCAACAGATTCTTGGCGTCGCTGCGACCCATGGCGTCGCTGACATCGAACTGGCTGCGCATTTCGACGGTGACCGCCATGCAGGCCTGTGGTATGGCGGCTGGAGCAAACCGGTCACGCAGGCGACCCCACAGGGATGCGTGCACGCCGGAGAAAGTCAGGCTGGTGGCATAGGGCTCATTGCAAAGACTTGCCTTGGCGCCCAGGTCAGCCGCCAGTTGCGCAATGGCGCCGTTGGGCCAGTCGCAGGCCGAGGTGAAGAGGTGCAGCGCGGCGTGGATGTCGCAGTGCAAATCCAGCACGTAGTCCGCGTCGATGCTGAGCTTCATTATTTCAACACGCAGCGTCTGTAATTCATTGACCGGCTTCATCTCTGCAAGTACCTGGAGCGCCGCCTTGCGAATGCGTTTGACGTTGCTTTGGCCATCTTTGCCAAGTTGTTTGCCCACGCGCTCGGCCACAGCGTCTGCAAGATGGAGCCAGTTGCGGTTGAAGTTTTCGTAGCTCAGCAGGTTGTAACGACCCGTATGTGAATTGCCAACCAGTTGGGCTTGGCCGATCGGGTTGACCGTGGGAACGACGATGATTTCTCCCTGAATCAGGCCTTTGCGTTCGGCCTCCAGCAACTGCGGCATCAAGTGGTGCAGGGCCATCGTGCCGGGCATTTCATTCGCATGAATCGCCGCTTGCATATAGACCTTGGGACGCGCGCCGGCCTTTCCGAAACGCAGCCACTGGATCTGCCTGTGCGAGCCCGGCGTCATTCTGGGCAATTGGATGTGGTTGATTCTGGCTGGCATTCGTCTCTCCGGGAAGGGGTGTCACCGATCAGTCTAGCGCAAAGTATCACGGCAATGAAGAAGCTGCATTTACCAATGTTTTACAAGCAAGCCGTCGTCCGGGGGCTGCTGGCACTCGTTGTAGGCACAGGGCTGAGTACCTGCGCTCTGTCCCAACAACCCAAGGAGAAATTCAAATGCTGATGAAGAAACTTTCGATTGCTGCACTCGTGCTTGCCGGCTTGACCGCCAACATCCATGCCCAGACGCCAGCGCCGGCGCCAGCCAAAGCGCCAAACCCCACTGTGGCGGCCGACAAGACGCAACTCCAGGCCGATCGCGCCAAGGTTCAGGGCGATGTGGCCAAGTTGAAAACAGACAAGGCTGCAGGTGACAAGGCTGCGGTAGCGACGGACAAGGCGCAGATCAAAGCCGACAAGGCAAGCGCGCAGGCAGACCGCGCCAAACTGAAGGCCGATCGCGCGCAAGCCAGGGCTGCGAACAAGGCTGCACACAAAGCGTCAGGTAACTAAGGCTCCGACGGTGGCTGGGCGACCCGACGGCCGCCCAGCCGTAACCGGCTCTGTCAGGTAACCGGTGCCGGGTTGAACAGGACCAGCGCGTTGTGCAGCTTCCATTGTTCGGCCCAGGTTTTCTTGCGCCCGCTTGCCACCTCCAGCATCAAGCGGAAAAGTTCCCAGCCTACCTCCTCAATGGTGGCTGAGCCGTCTGCAATGGTGCCGGCGTTCACGTCCATCAGGTCGTGCCAGCGCCGCGCCAGATCGCTGCGCGTGGCGACCTTGATCACGGGTACTTCAGCCAATCCGTAGGGCGTACCCCGTCCCGTGGTGAACACATGCAGGTTCATGCCCGCTGCCAGCTGCAGGGTGCCGCAGATGAAGTCGCTGGCTGGCGTGGCGGCAAAGGTCAGGCCTTTGCTCTTGAGTTTCTCGCCGGGCGCGAGCACGTTCGAGATGGCTACGCTACCGGACTTGACGATGGAGCCCATGGCCTTTTCCACGATATTGGACAGGCCGCCTGACTTGTTGCCCGGCGTGGTGTTGGCACTGCGGTCAACGCCGCCGCGCCGCAGATAGGCGTCGTACCAGGCCATCTCGCGAATCATGGCCTGCGCTACTTCGGGCGTGGCGGCGCGTGCCGTGAGCAGGGCAATCCCATCGCGCACTTCGGTGGTTTCGGAGAACATCACGCTGGCGCCGGCGCGCACCAGCAGGTCGGTGCAAAAGCCCACTGCCGGGTTCGCGGTGACGCCAGAGAAGGCATCGCTGCCACCACACTGCACGCCCACCACCAGTTCACTGGCACTCACTGTTTCGCGTCGGCGCGCGTTCAGGCGCTGCAGATGTTTTTCGGCCTGGCGCATGATGGAGTCGACCATAGTCATGAAGCCCACATGCGACTCATCCTGCAGGCACACCACGTCCAGCGCCTGGGCACTCTGTCGTTGGTCGATCAGGGCAATGGAGCCAGGCGGTAGCAGGCGTTCGGGCTGCAGCTTTTCGCAACCCAGACTGACCACCATCACCTCGCCGCCGAAGTTCGGATTCAGGCTGATGTTACGCAGGGTGCGGATGGGAATGATGGCATCCGGCGCGTCGATGGCCACGCCGCAGCCGTAACCATGTTCCAGTGCCACCACGTCGTCCACGTTGGGAAAGCCTGGCAGCAACTCGGTCTTGATGCGCTGCACGGCAAACGCAGTGACACCGGCGACACACTGAACGGTTTGCGTGATGGCAAGGATGTTGCGGGTGCCGACCGATCCATCCGGGTTTCGGTACCCATCGAAAGTGAAGCCCTCCAGAGGCGGCATGGCAACGGGCGTGCTCGTGGCCAAAGGCAACTCGTCAAGTGCGCGCGCATCAGGCATGTGCAGCATGCGTTCGTGCACCCAGCTTCCAGCAGCAATGTCCTGCGTCGCGTAGCCAATGGGCACACCGTAGCGAAGCACCGCATCGTCCCGTTTCAGATCCATCAGCGCGACCTTGTGGCCTTGCGCAATGGGGCCCTGCAGGACCTGTCCTGTTGCCAGAACTGTGCCGGCGGGCAGACCGCCGTGGTTGGCCACGATGGCGACGTTGTCTCGGTCGTCCATGCGGATGATGAGCGGCTTGCTCTGCATGTTTTGTGGCGCGGCTGGCATCAATATCTCCTATCATGCTGGACGCTATGCGGACATCTCCAGAATTATTGTAAGCTGTTTGGTAGCGGTACCATAATAGACTCCCATGGACGAAAGAACCCCTTCCAGGCGGGCACGACGCGGCAGTGGTGCCATCACGCTGCGTGATGTGGCCAAGCTCGCCGGCGTTGCGCCGATCACGGCCTCGCGTGCGCTCAATACGCCTGCGCTGGTGTCCGACGAGGTTCGCCAGAAGGTGCTTGATGCCGTGCAACGCACGGGATACGTGCCCAACCGCATGGCGGGCGGCTTGGCATCTTCGCGCAGCCGCCTGATTGCTGCCATCGTGCCGAGTACCGTGATGTCGGTGTTCATGGAAACCATCGAATCCCTGAATCGCAACCTGTTTGACGCTGGCTATCAACTCATGCTGGGCCAGTCGGACTACTCGGCAGCCCACGAAGAATTGCTGCTTGAAGCGGTCATCGGACGCCGGCCAGATGGCATCTTTCTGACCGGAATCTTGCAGCCGGGCCGGGCCCGAACCCGCTTGCTGGCCTCGGGCATACCGGTCCTCGAAACCTGGGACCTGACGCCGACGCCGATCGACATGTTGATTGGTTTCTCCCACTTGGACATCGGGCGCGAAGTGGCCACTTTTCTGATCGGCAAAGGTCGGTGCCGCTTTGCATTGATCAGGGCAGACGATGAGCGCGCCGGCCGGCGCGCAACGGCGTTTGCCGAGGCTGTGGCGCAACGCGGCTACGGCGATGCGCTGGTAATCAACGTCGGCGATGCGCGCTCGCTCAAGGGCGGGCGCGAGGCCATGGCCCGGGTGCTGAGGCAAGCACCCGACACCGACGCTGTTTTTTGCAGTTCCGACCTGCTGGCACTGGGTGCCATGACCGAGGCTCGGGCGCAGGGGATTTCGATACCGGAGCGCATTGCGGTCATGGGCTTCGGGGATGTGCCGTTTCTGGCCGACATGGTGCCGGCGCTTAGCACGGTGCGCATCAACGGCGCGGAGATGGGGCGCCAGGGCGCGCGCTTTCTGATAGAGCGCGCCGAGGGTCGCTCTGTGAACCCCGGCATTGTCGACGTTGGCTTCACCATCGTCGATCGTGATACAACTTGACGTCGCACAATGGTACCGCTACCATTGAAGTTGTCCCAACGACCGATCACTCACCCACCTCAAGGAGATCCAGGATGAAGAAACTGCTTTGCGCGCTCGCTGCCTCGCTGGCGCTGTCGTCGGCAATGGCTTGGCCCGACAAGCCGGTGTCACTGGTTGTACCGTTTCCGCCAGGCGGCTCCACCGACCTGATTGCAAGAACACTGATACCGAAATTGCAGGAAAAGCTGGGCGGCACCTTCATCGTTGACAACAAGGGGGGTGCCACCGGTACCATTGGCGCGGGCATGGTTGCCAAAGCTGCGCCCGATGGATACACGCTGCTGGTCTCGTCACTAGGGCCCTTTGTGATTGCGCCGCATCTGCTGACCAAAGTTTCTTACGACGCCCTCAAGGACTTTGACTACATCACGGTCGCGGTGCAGGCGCCCAACGTGCTGGTGGTACCAGCCAAATCGCCCCACAAGACGATGGCTGATGTCATCGCCTACGAAAAGGCGAATCCGGGCAAGATGAGCTTTGCGTCATCTGGCAATGGCAGCAGTGATCACCTGACAGCTGAACTGTTCTGGCTGCAAACCGGGACCAGCGGCCTGCATGTGCCTTACAAGGGCGGCGGGCCGGTGATGACCGACCTGCTGGGTGCACAGGTCGATTCGTCCTTCATGAACATCAATACAGCGATGCCGCAGATTCTGGCCGGCAAGTTGCGAGCACTGTCCATTACCAGCGCCAAACGCTCGCCGCTGCTGCCGAACGTGCCTACTCTGGAGGAAATCGGCGTGAAGGACGCCAACGTCTATTCGTGGCAGGCCATTGCTGCACCGCGCGGACTACCGGCGGATATCAAGACCAAGCTGCATGCAGCCATCGTCGCCGGCTTGAATGATCCGGTTATCAAAGCCAGGCTTCTGGACCTGGGCTTCGAGATCGTAGCCAACACGCCGGAGCAGTTCACGGCGTACCAGGCGGCGGAATTCGCACGCTGGAAGAAACTCATCGAATCGCGCAAGATCACGGCAGACTAAAGTCTCACAGGCGAACAAGGATGAGCCAATCAAGGACACCGGTCATCACGACCCTGCAGGTGATACCGGTCGCCGGGCAGGACAGCATGCTGCTGAACCTGTCCGGAGCGCATGGTCCGTTCTTTACGCGCAATCTGCTGCTTCTCAAAGACAGCGCCGGCCGCACCGGTGTTGGCGAAGTACCGGGGGGAGACAAAATTCGCGCAACGCTGGAAGATGCCCGACAGATGGTTGTAGGGCAGCAAATTGGCAATGTGCAGGCGTTGCTCAACACCATGCGCAACCGCTTTGCTGATCGTGACGCGGGTGGCCGCGGTCTGCAAACCTTTGACCTGCGCACCACGATTCACGCTTTGACGGCGGTGGAGTCGGCCATGCTTGACCTGTTGGGGCAGCATCTGAACCTTCCCGTCGCCGCCTTGCTCGGTGAGGGCCAGCAGCGCAGCGCCGTGGAGATGCTGGGCTATCTGTTCTTCATTGGAGACCGAAAGAAGACGGACCTGCCTTACCGCGCCGAAGACCAGTCAGACGAGAACTGGTTGCGCTTGCGCAACGAGCAGGCGCTGACGCCCGGGTCGGTCGTCCGGCTGGCCGAGGCGGCGCAGGCGCGCTACGGCTTCAACGACTTCAAGCTCAAGGGTGGTGTGCTGCGCGGCGAGGAAGAAATTGAGGTGGTGAAAGCTTTGCACGAGCGCTTTCCCAAGGCGCGCGTCACCATCGACCCGAACGGCGGCTGGTTGCTCAAAGACGCGGTGCGCCTGATGCGCGACCTGCGCGGCGTCGTGGCTTATGCCGAAGATCCGTGCGGTGCCGAAGACGGATTTTCTGGACGCGAGGTTATGGCCGAATTCCGTCGCGCCACGGGCTTGCCGACAGCGACGAACATGATTGCCACGGACTGGCGTCAACTGAGCCATGCGCTGGCCTTGCAGTCGGTCGATATACCTTTGGCCGATCCGCATTTCTGGACCATGGCTGGTTCGGTACGCGTGGCGCAGACCTGTCGCGACTGGGGACTCACCTGGGGGTCGCATTCCAACAACCACTTCGACGTCTCGCTGGCGATGTTCACGCACGTGGCCGCTGCCGCACCGGGCAAGGTGACCGCCATCGACACGCACTGGATCTGGCAGGATGGACAGCGTCTGACCAAGGAGCCGTTGCAAATTGTGGGAGGCCTGGTCCAGGTGCCCACGATGCCGGGCCTTGGCGTCGAACTTGACATGATCGAAGTTGAGAAGGCACACAAGCTCTACAAGCAGCATGGGCTGGGCGCACGCGATGACGCCATGGCCATGCAGTACCTGATTCCGGGCTGGGCGTTCAATGCCAAGCGTCCGGCTCTTGAGCGTTGAAGGAGAGCACAAAATGAGAGCAAACCGCTTGCGCACTATCTGGCAATCCGGCGGCGCCGTCGTCAATGGCTGGCTCGCCATCGCCAACAGTTTTTCCGCCGAAACCATGGCGCACCAGGGCTGGGACTCACTCACCATTGACCTGCAGCATGGCGTGGTGGATTACCAGGCCATGGTGACCATGCTGCAAGCCATCTCCACGACCGACACCGTACCTGTAGTGCGTGTGCCCTGGCTGGAGCCCGGTATCCTGATGAAGACACTCGATGCTGGTGCCTATGGCGTGATTTGCCCCATGATCAACAGCCGCGAAGAGGCACAAAAACTGGTGGCCTGCACTCATTACGCGCCACGCGGTACGCGCAGTTTTGGCCCGGTGCGCGCACTGCTTTACGCTGGTGCTGACTATCCGCAACATGCCAATGACACCATCGTCACCTTTGCCATGATAGAGACCGCTGCGGCGCTGGACAGGCTGGACGATATTCTGTCTGTCGAAGGGCTGGATGCGATCTACATCGGACCTTCGGACCTGTCGCTGGCCTTGGGCTGCACACCGACTTTCGATGACCTGGATCCGAAGGCGGCCGAGGCTGTTGACCACATTCTTGCGCGGGCCAAGGCGCACGGCGTGGTCGCGGGTATTCACAATGGGAGCCCCGAGGCGGCGCTCAAGCGCATTGCAAAGGGCTTTCAATTTGTCACGGTCAGCTCCGATGCCCGGCTCATGGCGGCAGGCGCGCAATCGGTGCTGGCCAAAATGCGCACGGCAGCATGACCACCCTGAACCCGGCAGCGTTGCTGCGCCGGATGTTTGACGCGGCCATCGCGGCGGCTCAGCCGGCTCTGTGCCTGCCTGCGCATTTGCCATCGCCTCCAAAGGGCAGAACCATTGTGATCGGTGCGGGCAAGGCGTCCGCGGCCATGGCGCGCGCGTTGGAAGATCATTGGACGGGGCCGATCGAAGGGATCGTCGTAACGCGATACGGCTATGAGATTGCATGCTCGCAGATAGAAATCGTACAGGCGGCGCATCCGGTGCCGGATGCCGCGGGCTTGCGCGCAGCCACAAGAATCCTGGAGTTGGTGAAGAACCTCACGCCGGATGACCTGGTCATTGCGTTGATCTCCGGTGGTGGCTCGGCCCTGCTGGTTTCACCTGCACCGGGTTTGACGCTTGAAGACAAACAAGCCGTCAATGCAGCGCTGCTGAAGTGCGGCGCCACTATCTCGGAAATGAATTGTGTGCGCCGCCATCTGTCTTCCATCAAAGGCGGGCGACTCGCAGCAGCCTGTCACCCGGCGAGATTGCTGACGCTGCTGATTTCGGACGTTCCCGGTGACAATCCGATGGACATTGCTTCCGGTCCGACCGTGGCCGATCCAAGCACTTGTGCTGACGCGCTGGCCATCATTGAGCGCTACCGGATCGATATCCCGGCTCCGGCGCGGGCGCATCTGGAAAGTGGCGAGGGCGAAAGCGTCAAACCAGGTGATGCCAGACTTGGCAGAATCGAAACCCGGATCATCGCGGCACCACAAGGCTCACTGGAAGCAGCGGCACAAATTGCGCGAGAGGCCGGTGTCACACCCTACATCCTGAGCGACAGCCTTGAAGGTGAAGCCCGGGACATTGGCAAAGCACATGCTGGTATTGCGCGACAAGTTGCAGTTCGTGACCAACCTTTCACCGCTCCCTGCGTGCTGCTTTCGGGTGGCGAAACAACGGTCACTGTCAGGGGCACGGGTCGCGGTGGACGCAATGTCGAATTCCTGCTTTCACTGGCCCTTTCCCTTGATGGATTGGCCGGCGTTTACGCGATGGCCGGCGATACCGACGGTGTTGACGGCGCAGCAGAAATCGCCGGCGCCGTGATCACCCCGGACACTTTGAAGCGAGCCTGGGCGCAAGGCATCAGAGCGCGCGCCAGCCTTGACGGCAACGATGCTCACAGCTTCTTTCAGGCCCTGGGCGACTCCGTCGTAACGGGGCCGACTCTGACCAATGTGAACGACTTCCGGGCGATTTACATCGGCCGACCAGGCGCCGCTTTGCCCTAGCGCAAGACACGCCAGTTCGCCGGCCGGCCTTTGCGAAGTTCCATGGCGGCGCGATCGTTGTTTGACTTCTACAATGAAAGCCGCCATGACAGACTCCTACCTTAACTTTGCCAACTCGGCCTTGGGCTCCCGGCTTGCCAACGCCCTGGGCCTGCCCAAACCCATCGTGCTGGAGCGCTATCGCGAGGGCCAGGCAGTGGCCCGGGGAACGGTGCTGCTCGGTGGCGGCGCCGATCCACAATTGCTGCCGGCGCTCGCTGCTGCACTCAAATCCATGGCGGCGCAAACGCTGGCCCATGCGCAGTTGCCGCAGTGGACGCCAGTGGCAAACCAGGCCGGATTGCTGACCGGCCGCTGGGGTGTGGCCGACCAACCCGGGGAAAAAGTCAAGGCCTTGCTGTTTGACGCCACCGGTATGACCGACAGCAGTCAGGCCGATGCGCTTTACACGTTCTTTCACGACAGTGCGCGCTCCGTCCTTACCTGCGGTCGCGTCGTGATTCTGGGGCGCCCACCTGAAGCCTGCAAGAGTGCGCGTCAGGCCACGCTGCAGCGGGCGCTCGAAGGCTTGACGCGTTCACTGGCCAAGGAACTGGGCAAAGGCATCAACGTGCAACTGCTCTACGTCGCCGAAGGCGCACAGGACCAGATCGAATCGACGCTGCGCTTTCTACTTTCGCCGCGCTCGGCCTATGTCTCGGCGCAAGTCATCCGGATCGGACAGCCGGTGGGTGCGGTAGCGTTGCCTTCGGACTGGAACCAGCCGCTCTCGGGCAAGAAGGTGTTGGTGACCGGTGCGTCTCGTGGCATTGGCGCATCGATTGCCGAGGTGATGGTGCGCGAAGGTGCGACCGTCATTTGTCTCGATGTGCCGCAGGCGCAAAACGAGCTCGATCAGATTGCCCAGCGGCTCGGTGCCAGCGCCATTGCGCTGGACATCAGCGCTGCAGATGCGCCACAGCAGCTGGTTGCTGCAGCCAAGGCCCAGGGCGACTGGGACGTGGTGGTGCACAACGCCGGCATCACGCGCGACAAGACCATCGCCAACATGAAGCCGCATCTGTGGCAGATGGTGGTCAACGTCAATCTGTCGGCGCAGGAACGCATCAATGACGCGCTGGTCGAGTCCGGCGCGCTCGGCGCAGGCGGGCGCATTGTCTGCGTGTCGTCCATCTCGGGCATTGCCGGCAACCGGGGCCAAACGAATTACGCCTTGTCGAAGGCGGGCGTCATCGGCATGGTGCAAAGCATGGCACCGCAGTTGGCCAGCAAGGGCATCACCATCAATGCCGTGGCGCCGGGTTTTATCGAAACTCAAATGAGCGCAGCCATTCCCTTTGCCATCCGCGAAGCGGGACGCCGCATGAATTCCATGAGCCAGGGTGGTCTGCCGCAGGACGTGGCCGAGACGATTGCCTGGTTTGCCTCTCCGGCATCGGGCGGCCTTACCGGCAACGTCGTGCGGGTTTGCGGGCAGAGCCTGATTGGCGCCTGACCCACCATGAAGACCATAGAGATCACGCAGCCGGCCAGCACGGCAGCCCTGTATTTCGGCGCGCTGCGTGGCGGTAGCAAGAAAGGCGCGACGGTGCCGGGTTTGCCGGCGCTGACCTTGGTGCGTCCGACACTGAAGCTCGACGGCGGACATCTGGCGCAGTACACAAAGGTCTGCGGCTTCGCGCCTGTGCACGGCGTTCCCCCCACGTATCCACAGTTGCTCACCTTCCCTCTGGTCATGGCCTTCTTTGCTTCGGACGAGTGCCCCTGGCCAGCCATGGGAACGGTGCATCTGGCGAACCGCATTGTGCAGCACCAGAGCTTGCATCCGGGCGACACCCTGCGTGTTGAGCTCTGTACCGGAGCCGTGATGGCGCACGAAAAAGGACAGATCTTCGAGCTTGATCTCAAGATTCTGCGTCGTGATGAACTGGTCTGGCAAGCGACGCAAAGCTTGCTGCGACTGGGCGTCAAGCAACCCGCTGGTGTCGCCTTTGCCGGCTACGTGCGCAGCGATGCGCCGCTTTCGCGCCAGGCTGATTTTTCCGCGCCGGCCAATATCGGCCGGCGTTATGGCAGCGTTTCGGGCGACCGCAATCCGATTCATCTGTGGGCGCTGTCGGCGCGCCTCTTTGGTTTTCGCCGTGCCATCGCGCACGGCATGTGGACTCAGGCGCGCGCACTCGCAGCGCTACTGCCGCGCGAACCCCTGAATCAGGCCGAGGTGGCGGTGGACTTCAAAACTCCCCTGTTCCTGCCAGCGCGGGCAACGCTGTGGACCCGCCATCAGCCGCAGAATTCAGCCAACGCCGGTGTCCTGTTCGAGGTTCGCAACAGCAAAGGCGACAAGCCGCATTTGCGCGGTCAATTGAGCTACCAGAAGAACTAGATGACCATGAACAACCGCATCCGTCGCGTCGCTATTCTGGGCGGCAACCGCATTCCGTTTGCCCGCTCCAACACCGTCTATTCGCACGCCAGCAACCAGGAGATGCTGACAGCCACCTTGCAGGGACTGGTGGACCGCTACCAACTCCACGGAGAGCGTTTGGGTGACGTGGTCGGCGGCGCCGTGATGAAGCATTCACGGGATTTCAATCTGGTGCGCGAGTCTGTTTTGTCCACTACGTTGGCGCGTGAAACGCCGGCCTTCGATTTGCAGCAGGCCTGCGGTACCGGGCTGGAAGCGGCCATCGTCGTTGCCAACAAGATCGCTCTGGGCCAGATCGAATGCGGCATTGCCGGTGGTGTTGACACTACTTCGGATGCACCGATTGGCCTGAACGAAAAGATGCGCCGCATCCTGCTGGATGCCAGTCGTGCCAGGACCGCAATGCAGCGCATTTCTGTCTTGTCCCGGATGCGTCCGGGCATGTTGTTCAGCCCAGCCCTGCCAAGAAACGGCGAGCCACGCACCGGCCTGTCCATGGGGGAGCATGCGGAATTGACGGCGCGGGAGTGGGGTATCCGGCGGGAAGAGCAGGACGAACTGGCTCTCAGAAGTCACCTCAATCTGGCCAAGGCCTATGACAGCGGGTTTTTTGTCGACCTGATGACGAGTTTCAAAGGCGTCAGCCGCGACAACAATCTGCGCGCTGACCTGACGATGGAAAAGCTGCGCGCCCTCAAACCGGCGTTCGACAAAAAGGTGGCGCCGCAGCAGGGCACACTGACGGCCGGTAATTCAAGCGCGTTGACCGACGGTGCTTCAGCGGTGCTGTTGGCCAGCGAAGAATGGGCCCGCTCGCGGCAACTGCCAGTGCTGGCCTGGCTGACGTTCAGTGAAGTGGCGGCTGTGGACTTCTTTGACAGGAAAGAAGGCTTGCTGATGGCGCCCGCTTACGCTGTGCCACGTATGCTGGCGCGGGCCAGACTGAAGTTGCAGGACTTCGACTTCTATGAGATTCACGAGGCCTTTGCGGCGCAGGTGCTGTGCACGCTGAGAGCCTGGGAAGACCCGAAATTTTGCCAGGAACGGCTGGGCTTGCCGCGTGTGCTCGGTGCCATAGCCCCCGAAAGAATCAATGTCAATGGCAGCTCACTGGCCGCGGGGCATCCCTTTGCCGCTACGGGCGCCAGATTGCTGGCGACCCTGGCAAAAATGTTGGCGCAAAAGGGATCGGGCCGCGGCCTGATCTCGATCTGTGCCGCAGGTGGTCAGGGCGTCGTGGCGATTCTTGAACGGTAGCTCAGAAAGATCAGCATGCAACAACTCCCCGTCATCCAGAAAATCCTGCGTACGCCAGAGGCGCGTTTTGCCACGCTGAGCGACTTTCCCTACACGCCGCAATACACCGAGGTCGGCGGTCTGCGCATCGCCTTCATCGATGAAGGACCACGTGCAGCACCCGTGGTGCTGCTGATGCATGGTGAGCCGAGTTGGTCTTACCTGTACCGCAAGATGATCCCGGTCTTGCTGCAAGCCGGCTACCGGGTTGTGGCGCCCGATCTGGTCGGTTTCGGGCGCTCGGACAAGCCGGCACGCAAGGCCGACTATTCGTATCTGAACCACGTGCAGTGGATGAAGGCCTGGATGGAGCGGGTCGATCTGAAGGGCGTGACGCTGTTTTGCCAGGACTGGGGCTCGCTGATAGGGCTGCGCATGGTGGCGGAGCTGCCTGATCGTTTTGCGCGCATCGTGCTGGCCAATGGCGGCCTGCCTACCGGCACCACCGAGACACCCAAGGCCTTCAGGATCTGGCGCGCCTTTGCCGTCTACAGTCCGTGGTTTCCGATTGGTCGCATTGTCAAGAGCGGCTGCGCCATGGGTCTCACACCGCAGGAGATTGCCGCCTATGACGCGCCCTTTCCATCACGCAAGTACAAGGTGGCAGCGCGACTGTTCCCGACCTTTGTTCCGACCACACCGCAGGACCCGGAGCGCCAGAACAACGAGCGTGCCTGGGAGTTCTTCAAGAAGTGCGAAAAGCCCTTTCTGACGCTGTTCAGCAACCGCGATCCGGTCACACGCGGCGGTCACAAGATGTGGCAGAAGCTGGTGCCCGGAGCTCAGGGTCAGCCGCACGCGGTCACAAGAGGCGCAGGGCATTTCCTGCAGGAAGACAAGGGCCAGGAAGTGGCGCAGGCGATCGATGCCTTCATAAAGGCCACACCGCTCGCCGGCGAACCAGCCCTGACCTAAACTCAGGCGCATGACTCCCGCGCCGATCCCGACTGCCCCTCACGAGGTCCCGCGCAGCGTTCTTGATCCGGACGGCACGGTTCGGCCGCTTGACAAGTACGACGCGCCACTGCACTTTGCCAAGCAGGGTGGCCGGCGTTTTCACGTCATGGCCAAACCGATTGGCCCGGCCTGCAATCTGGATTGCTCTTACTGCTATTACCTGGCCAAGGCAACGCTGCCCGACGGCTCGCGCAGCGGCCGCATGCTGGATGAAACGCTGGACTTGTTCATACGCCAATACATCGAGGGCGTGACTGGTCCCGAGGTGGTGTTTTCGTGGCAGGGTGGTGAGCCAACACTTCTGGGTGTGGACTTTTTCCGGCGTGTCATCGAGCTTGAAAAGAAGTACGCCAAACCCGGCCAGACGGTGCAGAACGACCTGCAGACGAACGGCACGCTGCTTGACGACGAGTGGTGCCGCTTTCTGAAACAGAACCGCTTTCTGGTGGGCCTGTCGATTGACGGACCGCGCGACATTCACGACCAGTGCCGCTATACCAAGGGGGGTGATCCCACCTTCGACAAGGTGATGAACGCGGTGCGCCTGCTCAAAGCCCACGGCATCGCGTTCAACACGCTGACCTGCGTGCACCGCTACAACGCCAGACGGCCACTCGATGTCTACCGTTTTCTGCGGCGTGAGCTCGGCTCTGTCTACATGCAGTTCATCCCCATTGTTGAACACCGGACATTTGAAACGGCGGCACCCCAGCGTTGGGACAGCGCGACGCTTCCGATGCAAGGTGAGGCCAGGGCGCGCCCGGGGCTGCCGGACTCCGTCGTCACCGACTGGTCCGTGGACCCCGAGGACTGGGGCTATTTTTTGAGCAAGGTCTTTGACGAGTGGAGCAAGCGCGACATCGGCAAGGTTTACGTCAACCATTTTGAAACCCTGGTGGCGCAACACATGGGTCTGCCGTCGCAGATGTGTGTTTACAGCGAAGTCTGCGGAAAGGCGCTGGCAATCGAGCACGACGGCAGCGTCTATTCGTGCGACCACTACGTTTATCCAGAATACCGCATCGGCAATATTCGCAGCGGTCAGCTCGGTGATACCGCCTTGAAGCGCGACCAGGTCAAGTTCGGCTACGCCAAGAACGAAACGCTGCCCAGGCAATGCCGCGAGTGTGCCTACCTGAGCGACTGCTGGGGCGAGTGCCCGAAGAACCGCATCCTGCGCACCAATGATGGTGAGGCGGGTTTGAATTACCTGTGCTCAGGCTTCAAGCAGTTCTTTGCCCATGCGCTGCCGCAGGTGAACCGCATTGTGGCCAACATCAGAAGCGCCAGCTAATCCTGCCGCAGACACTCAATCGGCAGCAAGCGGGACGCGCGTCGTGCCGGGTAATAGCCGAAGAAAAGGCCGACGCCGGTGGAGAACAAGACGGCGGTCAGGACGTGGCTGGCACCCAGGGCCATCTCGAACTTGCCGGTGCTGTTGACGCCCCAGGCGCCTAGCGCCGCCAACGCCACACCGATCATGCCGCCCAGGATGCACATCACCACCGCCTCACTCAGAAACTGCACCAATACGTGCATCGGCTTGGCACCAATGGCCATGCGGATGCCGATCTCGCGCACACGCTCGCTCACGCTCACCAGCATGATGTTCATGATGCCGATGCCGCCCACAATCAGCGAGATCGTACCGACCACGCCGAGTCCGATGGACAGGCCGGCGCCTAAGGCTTCTCCGGTCTGTGCGATGCTGGCCAGATTGGTGATCTGAAAATCGTCCAACTTGCTGCCGGTGATATGGTGCCGGTCACGCAGCAGGTCGGCAATGTCGCGCTCGGCCTCCTTCATGCTGGCTTCATCCTTGGCCTGAGCGTTGATGTAGTGCACCGTTCGCGGTCGCGGCATGCGCACAGGAATGGCGGTGATGGGCACCACCATCAGCTCACCCAGGTCGGTACCGTCCAGCGTGCGACCGCTGCCGGCGAGGACACCGATGATGGTGAAGGGCCGGCCATCAACGCGCAGTGTCTGGCCAATCGGGTCGCGCCGGTAGTAGTAGTTGGCCGCCACGTTGGAGCCGATCACGATGACCCGGTTCGCGGAGCGCACATCGCTGTCGGCCAGGGCGACACCACGCTCGACCTTCCAGCTGCGCAGTGCAAACATGTCGGGTGTCACACCCAACACCACGGTATTGCTGTTGTCGTCGCCATACAGGATCTGGAAGTAGCCCTGCAGTGTCGGCGCCGCGCCGCGCAGACTCGGCAGAGCGCTCATGGCAACGGCGTCTTCGATTGTCAGTGTCGGCGACTCGTTGGTGCGGCGGCGCGCACCACCTTCGGTTGGCGTACCGGGTTGCACGATCAACTGGTTGCTCCCCAAAACCGCCAGTTGCTTGTCGATGAAGGCGCGCACGGCGTCGCCGACGCTGAGCATCAGTACCACCGAGGCAATGCCAATGATGATGCCCAGCATTGTCAGACCGGTGCGCAGACGGTTCGCCGCCAGCGAGCGAAACGCTTCCAGAAGAATCTGCGCCAGGCTCATGCGACGGCCTCCATTCTTTCTGCTGCGCTGGGTGCACCGTCAAAGACAATGACGCCGTCCTTCAGTTTGACCAGGCGTTTGGCGTGGCGCGCCACATCCGGTTCGTGTGTGACGATGACGATGGTCAGGCCTTGTTCGCGATTGAGTTGTCCGATGACTTCAAGCACTTCGTTGGTGGTCTTGGTGTCGAGGTTGCCGGTGGGCTCGTCGGCCAGCAGCAGAGGCGGACGGTTGACGAGCGAGCGGGCAATCGCCACGCGCTGCTGCTGACCGCCAGAGAGCTGGTTCGGCATGCGGTGGCCCAGCGTGGCCAGGCCAACCTGCTCCAGCACTTCCTGCGCGCGCTTGCCCGCCACGGCGCGCGACTGCCCGGCGTACAGCAGGGGCAGGGCCACGTTTTCCAGCACGTTCATGCGCTTCAAGAGGTTGAAGCTCTGGAAGACAAAGCCGATGGTGCGGTTACGCACCTCAGCGTGCTGGGCTGCGCTCAGGTCAGTCACATCCTGACCATCGAGCCGATAGTGACCGCCATCAGCCCTATCGAGTAGCCCGAGCAGATTCATCAAGGTACTTTTGCCCGATCCGCTCGGACCCATCAGCGCCACGTAGTCGCCCTGGCTCACCTGCAGTTCAATGTCAAACAGGACGGGCGTGACAACGTCGCCGGTTCGATAGCTCTTGCTGATGTCCGAGAGCTCGATCAGGCTCATTTCTTCACCGGTGGCTCGACCGTGCGCGTGATCACTTCGTCGCCTGCCTTCAGGTCGCCACTGATCAGCTCGGTGAAGCGGGTGTTGGAAATGCCGATGGTCACCTCATGCAGCTTGGGCACCTGCTTGTCGCCGACGGTATAGACGCGGTAAATCTTGCGACCGGTGCGTGTGGCCGTGAGCACGCCGTCGTCATCGGCGCGTGCCTTTTCTTCGGCAGTGACCGGCGCCGAGGCGGCGCTCGCTGCCGGCGCAGCGCCCTTGGCTTTCAGGCTGTCTTCATCCGGGCGAAAACGCAGCGCCGCCGTGGGAAGCCGCATCACTTTGGGTTTGCTTGAGACCACAACGCGGGTCTGCGCCGTCATGCCCGGCTTGAGCAACTCGTCCGGATTGGCGACATTGACGATGATGGTGTAAGTCACCACGCCCTGGTTGCTGGCCGAGTTCAGGCGGAACTGCTCCACCGTCCCCTCGAACTCGCGCTCGGGATAGGCGTCGACCGTGAAATGCACCACTTGTCCAGTCTGGATGAGGCCGACGTCGGCCTCGCTGACATTGGTCTGAATCACCATCTCGCGCAAGTCGCGCGCGAGCAGGTACAGGTCGGGAGTCTGAAAACTCGCGGCCACGGTTTGACCGACGTCGATATTGCGCCGGATCACGACGCCATCAATCGGCGAGCGGATGACAGAGTTGTCCAGATCGGTCTGCGCGGACTCGACCTGCGCGCGACCCAACTCCACGTTGGCCACAGCCGCATCAACCTCGCGCCGTCCCTGATCCAGCGTCAGCGCCGAAATAAAACCCTCCCCTACCAGCTTCACGTTGCGCTCGTAGGTGGCACGCGCCAGCACCAGGGCGGCGTTGCTTGCGGCCAGACCCGCTTGTGCCTGGCGCAGACGGGCTTGCAGATTGGCCGGGTCCAGGCGCAGCAGGATCTGACCCTTCTTGACGTGATCGTTGAAGTCGGCGCGCCGCTCCAGCACCGTACCGCTAACCTGCGTGCCTACATTGACCGTGATCACCGGTTGCAGAGTGCCCGTGGCCAGAACCACCTGCGTGATGGCGCCCTCGTCAACCTGCGCGGTGCGGAACTTGGGCTCCTCCTGCCGCGGGTTTTTCTGCAGGTACAGCCAGCCGCCGCCAAACGCCACAGCCAGTACGGTGGCGGCGATGGCAGTTCTCTTGATCCACAGTTTCATAGTCGGCGCTCTCTCCCTTGGAGGGTCAAAGTGTAAGCGCCGCGGGCGCCTGTACGGCTTGTGTCCAGCCTTTGGGCAAACCTGCCTCTGGTGTCATGCCATAGACCGGCTCGCCCGGCAGGCCGGCCATCAAGGGTGCGCGGGCCGCCATCAGTTTTTCTAGGTTCACTCCGGTTGAAACACCCATCGCTTCGAACATGAAAACCAGATCCTCGGTAACGACGTTACCGGAGGCGCCCGGTGCGTAAGGGCAACCGCCCAGACCGCCGAGCGAACTGTCAAAGGTACGAACGCCTACGTCGTAAGCTGCCAGGCAATTGGCCAGGCCCAGGCCGCGTGTGTTGTGCATATGGGCGGCGCCGGTCTTGTCGCCAATGGCGGCGCGCACCCGGTTGAAGAGTCGGCGCACCTGCGCCGGATTGGCCATGCCGGTCGTATCGGACAGGCCGGACTCATCGGCACCTGCGGCAATGCAATGGCTCGCCATCCAGACCACGTCGTCTTCTGCCACCACGCCCTGCAGCGCACAGCCAAAGGCGGTGGAAATGCCGGCCTCGATTTTGACCTGAGGCGCGATTTGGTCGCGCAGGCGCACGATGGCGCGAACCTCTTCGATCATTTCCTCGCGTGTCTTGCGCACATTGGCCAGCGAGTGCGCTGCGCTGGCCGAGACTGGAATCGTCAGCTTGTGCACACCCGTCTTCAGGGCGCTCTCGGCACCCCGCAGATTGGGCACCAGCGCCATTACGGTGAGGCCAGGATGGGTCAGCGCATGACGCACCACCTCGGCCGCGTCGGCCATTTGCGGCAAATGCTTGGCCGGCACAAAGGAGCAGACCTCAATCTCGCGCAGACCTGACGCCACCAGTGCATCGATCCAGCGAAACTTGTCGGCGGTTGGCATGGTTGCCTTGACCGACTGCAGGCCATCACGCGGTCCCACCTCGCTGATGAGAACGTCCGGTGATCTTGATGATGAGGGCATGGCCTGATCCTATTTCTGTCCAGCCAGTGACTTTTGCACAATCGCGAGCACGGTGTTGAGGTCCTCGATCGGCACCTGGCCCGGAGCCGAACTGCTGGCGCCGACGGCAAATGTCAAAGCGGAACCGAAAGCCCAGCCAAACAGGCGCGTCAGCGATCCATTAGGCCCCATGGACATGCTGATCAGGGGGATTCTGAGCTTCTGGCTGGCGCTGAGCGTCGCACTGAGCAGGGTCAGTACATCTTCCAGATTGCGCGGCATGACGGCGACCTTGGCAACGTCGGCGCCGAGCTGCTCGGCCTGCAAAAACCGCTGACCCAGCGTCTCCAGACCGGGCGTGAACGAAAAATTGTGGAAGGAAAGCACCAGCTTGATGTCATTGGCCTTGGCAGCCTCACGCACCAGAGCGATGTGGGCGGCGTCATTGCTCATCTCGAAATCGATGAGGTCAATCTGACGGCTTTCACAAACGGCCTGGTACAGCGCGATCACCTTTTCTTCAGAAAGAGCGATCTTCTCGCCGCCTTCGCGGATCGAGCGCCGTGTGAACAGCACCGGAATTCCAGCTACCGCTGCCTTGATGGCAGTGGCTACGCTGATCACTTCGGCCGTGTTGGCAATACCTTCGAAAAAATCGACTCGCCACTCCAGAATGTCGGGCTTCTTGGCCAGAACGAATTGCACCTCGGCCAGTAGCTGGTCGCGTGTACGCCCCACCAGCGGCGTGCATATCAACGGAAATTTGCCCCCGGCAACCGGCTTTCCGTGCAGTTCGATGGTCTTGGCTGTTTGCATCTAGTTAACTCTCCCGTTTGAAAAATGTTTTCTTGTCCAGCTGGAATACAAGCAAGCACTGTACGTCAACGCAGCGCTGCCGGTAGACGACGGTCCATCCTGCCGCCACAGCGCGAAAACACGCTATTCTTCTGTTTGCATTTTTTGCGCCCAGTCCCATGCCCCAATTTGACGCCAACCTGTCCCTGCTTTATCCGGAGCTTGCTTTTCCGGACCGTTTTGCAGCGGCTGCCGGGGACGGCTTCAAGGCGGTGGAATTCCTGTTTCCCTACGCATGGGAAGCGCGCGACATTGCGGCTCGCCTTGAGGCACATGGTTTGCAGCAGGTGCTGTTCAACGCCCCACCCGGCGACTGGGACGCCGGCGATCGCGGTCTGGCATGCTTGCCAGGGCGTGAGGCCGAGTTTCGGTTGGGGATTCATCAAGCTCTGGACTATGCCCAGACCCTGGCCTGCCCGCGCCTGCACGTGATGGCCGGCCTGATACCGGACGGTTCCAGCTTTGAATCGTTGCGCCCGGTCTATGTGGGCAATCTGAGCTGGGCCGCGCAGCAGGCGGCGGCCCGCGGCATTGAACTGTTGATCGAGCCCATCAACACGCGTGACATGCCGCGCTACTTCCTGAACCGGCAGCAGCAGGCGCACGCAGTTGTTGCCGAAGTTGCGGCGCCCAATCTGATGGTGCAGATGGACCTGTACCACTGCCAGATCGTGGAGGGCGACCTTGCCACCAAACTGCGCCAGTACCTGTCAGGTGGCAGGGTTGGCCACATCCAGATTGCCAGCGTGCCGGAGCGTCATGAACCCGACAACGGTGAGTTGAACTACCCGTACCTGTTTTCGCTACTGGACGAACTGGGTTACAAAGGCTGGGTCGGTTGCGAGTACCGGCCAGCCAGAGGGATGGAGCCGGGCGGCACCTCGGCCGGGCTGAGCTGGCTCAAGCCCTGGCTTTGATTCTCCGCCTCAGTGCGTCACATAGCCCATGCTCTGCGGCAGCCAGAGCACGATTTGCGGGAACAGCGTCATCAGTAACAGGGACAGCACCAGCAGCGCGGTGAAAGCCCAACCTTCGCGCACCATGTCCTTGAGCGGGATGCCGGTCAGGGCATTGGTGACAAACAGCAGCATGCCAAAGGGCGGCGTGACCAGGCCGATCATCATGTTGACGACCACCACCACGCCGAAGTGAACCAGATCCACCCCCAGCAGCTTGGCGGTCGGGATCAGCATCGGTACAAACACCAGCAGCATCACCGAGACATCAATAAAACAGCCCAGCACCAGAAACACACCGTTGACCAGCAGCAGGAACTGCAACTGGCTCAACTGCAGGCCGCTGACCCACAGCGCCAGCTGGTTTGGAATGCCTTCGGTGGCAAAGGCGTAATTGAGCAGATAGGCCGAAGCGATGATCATGGTGATGACGGCGCTGGAGCGCAGCGACTCCAGCGTGACCGCAAACAGCGCCCTGGCTGAAAACGCGCGGTACACACCACCGGCGAGAATCAACGCGTGCAGGGCGGCCACGGCGGCGGCCTCGGTCGGCGTGAAGGCGCCGCTGTAAATGCCTGTCAGCAGGACCACTGGTAAGGTCAGCGGCAGCAGGCCGCGCCCCACGATGCCGGGCAACTCGCTGGCGCTGATCGGATCGTCCTTTGGCATATTGCGATGCGTTGCGATGAGGTGCACGCCCAGCATCAGGAGTGCGGCCATCAACAGACCCGGCAAGACACCACCCAGGAACAGGGCGCCAACCGACGTGCCCGATACCAGTGCGTAGATCACCATCGGTATTGACGGCGGAATGATGGGGCCTATGGTGGCGCCAGCCACCACGACGGCTGCGGCAAAGCCGGGTGAGTACTGCGGCTTCTTCAGCATCTGGCGGATCGAGACCAGGCCCGGACCCGCGGCGTCGGCAATCGCGCTGCCGCTCATGCCGGAAAAAATCACGCTCACGACGATGTTCACTTGTGCCAGGCCGCCGCGCATGTGCCCGACCAGCACGCGCGAGAGTTGGAACAGCCTCTCGCTGATGGAGCCGGCATTCATCAGGTTGGCGGCAAACACAAATAGTGGAACCGCCAGCAGCACGTAGCCGCTGTACAGGCCGTTCAGTATCTGTTCTGCCGCCAGCCCCAGGTCCTGCCCCTTGACGATCAGGTAGGCAATGCCGCTGGCCAGCATGGCAAAAGCGATCGGTGCACGCAGCAGCATACCGGCCACCAGCACGACCAGGAGCGTGATCAGGGCGTTGCTCACAAATGGTTCCGCCAGTCGCGGCCCAGCAGTCTGAAAATGCGCCAGGCATAACGCAGCACCAGTGCGATCAGGAAGAAGGCAAAGGGAGCGAAGACCCAGTTGAAGGGCAGACCCAGAACCGGTGTCGACTCCCGTCGCATGAAATGGATGTAGTCGAGCGATCCTGGCAGGCCCCAGGCTGCCAGTACACCAATCAGGGCACAGGCCGCCATTGCCATGCCACGTTGCAACGGTGGTGTCGCCTTCTGGTAGAGCAGGTCAAAGGCGACGTTTTCCTTGTCACTGCAGACCAGTGCCGCACCCCAAAGAATGGCCCACAAATACAGGATGACCGCCGCCTCGTCGGTCCACGCCAGCGGTTGGTTGAAGGCAAAACGTGCCACTACTTGCACCACGAAAACCAGAAACAGCAGGGCAAACAGCAGGACGCCGATGGCATTGGCTGCGCCGCGCAACAGTTTTAGCATGGCGGCAATCAGCGGGTCGCGTTGATGCGCTCCAGCAATCCTTTAGGCCAGAGCCTGGCGTATTCGGATTGCAGGTAGGTGGCTTGCACCGACTTGCGGAAGGCGTCCAGGTCGGGTGTGGTGATGCTCAGGCCTTGGCCCTTGAAGTAGCTGATCAATTCTTTCTCGTCCGCGATGCGGTTCTCGTTGTTGTAGCTGGCAGCGGCTTGGGCTGCGCTCCTGAGCTTGTTCCTTTGTTCCGTGCTCAGGATGTCCCAAAGCTTGTTCGAAACACCAATGAAAAGCACGTCCACCAGATGGCTGGTGAGTGTGATCTGTTTGGTGACCTCGTAAAACTTGGCGCTTTTCACGGTGGGCAGCGGGTTGTCTTGGGCGTCGATGGTGCCGGTGCGCAGACCCATGTAAACCTCGCCAAATGCCAGTGGCGTCGGCGTGGCGCCCAGCGCTTCGCCCAGAAACAGCCACTCCTTGCTGCCCGGCATGCGCAGCTTCACGCCCTTGAGGTCCGCCGGCATGTTGACTTTGCGCATGTCGCGCAGGTTGAGCTGGCGTGTGCCGTAGTAAATGGGTGCCAGCACCGTGATGTCCATTTTCTGACTGACCAGCTTGAACAATTCTTCGCCAATCGGCCCATTGAACACCTTCATCAGGTGCGCCGGGTCGCGGATGATGTAGCCGGCCGTGAAGATCGAAAATTCGCTCACCAGTTTGGCAATGTCGAAGGCGGAAATGGTTGTCATTTCCAGGTTGCCGCGCGCCATGGCGACCGGCTCCGCACCCTGCTTGAAGAGGGACGCGTTCAGGCTGATCTGCACATCAAACTGCCCCGGAAGTGACTTCTCCAGTTGTTCCTTGAATACCGTCCACATCCGTGCGTGCCAGTCATCCGGAACAGCTGGCGTAGAGATGCGCAGTGGCCTTCGCGCCTGCGCCAGAATATGCTGGCTGGCCAGGCAAGAAGCTGCCGCCAGAGCCAGGCAGTGACGTCGCCGGAGCTGAAAATTTCTGTCGTTCACGGAATCCAATCGTATCGCGAACGTGGCATGATACGCGACCACGGTCGCCCGATTCACGATGAATACCGAAAGCACGCTCTCCACTTTTGTTGCCGTTGATGGCGACAATCTTGCCATTCAGGACTGGCCACTGGAAGATGGACAGCCGATGCGTGGCGTCGTCCTGTTGGTGCATGGTCTGGGCGAACACGCCGGACGTTATGACCACGTAGCACGCCGGCTCAACAGCTGGGGTTTTGCGGTGCGTGGCCCGGACCAGTACGGTCACGGTGAGTCCGGTGGTGCGCGCGGTGGCTTGCCCACGGCGCATCGGCTGCTTGACGATCTGGCCGACATTGTTGACAGCACGCGTCTGCGCATGAACGCGAAGACGCCCCTGATATTGCTCGGACACAGCATGGGTGGCCTGGTGGCAGCGCGTTTTGTTTCGCTGGCCATGCGGCCAGTTGAGGCGCTGGTGCTGTCGTCGCCGGCCCTGGACCCGGGCTTGAGCGCTTTTCAGAAATTACTTGTTTCGGTGCTGCCGAAAATTGCACCTGACCTGCGCGTTGGCAATGGGCTTGATCCTTCCATGATCTCGCATGACCCGGCGGTTGTCGCCGCTTATCGATCCGACAAATTGGTGCACGACCGCATTTCAGCGCGGCTTGCGCGCTTTATTGCCGATGACGGGCCAGCTACTGTGGCGCTGGCGCCGAACTGGAAAGTGCCAACGCTCTTGCTTTATGCCGGAGCCGACAAGCTGGTCAACCCGGCCGGTAGCCGCGCCTTTGCGGCGGCGGCGCCCAAACAGGTCGTCACGGCACACTGCTTTGAGACGCTTTACCATGAGATATTCAACGAGCTCGACGCCGAGCCGGTTTTTGCCGCGCTCAAGGCTTGGCTGGACGCGCGTTTTTAGAACTTGCGGGACAGATCTTTAGCTCTGTCCCCAACTGATAACGGGATGTTCAGTTCACAACTTTTCAGTCTCACCCGAGCGCGGTTGCCACTTCATCAGGTGCTTCTCGATCCGCCCTACCGCTTCATCCAGCACCAGCGCAAAGGCGGTCAGCACCAGAATGCCCGCCATCACGGTGTTGATGTCAAAGCTGCCTTCGGCCTGCAGGATCAGGTAACCAACCCCTTGGCTGGAGCCCAGGTACTCGCCGACCACGGCACCCACAAACGCGAGTCCAACCGAGGTGTGCAGCGAGCTGAAAACCCAGCTGGTGGCACTGGGCAGATAGACCTGACGCAGCAACTGACGCTGACTGGCGCCCAGCATCCGGGCATTGGCCAGCACCACCGGGCTGACCTCCTTGACGCCCTGATAGACGTTGAAGAACACGATGAAAAAAACCAGCGTCACGCCCAGCGCTACCTTGGAGCCCATGCCCAGACCAAACCAGACTGAAAAGATCGGCGCCAGGATGATGCGCGGCATGGCGTTGAAGGCCTTGATATAGGGCTCCAGCAGGGCCGAGGCCATCGGTGCGAGCGCCAGCCACAAGCCGCCCGCCAGTCCCAAGGCGGAGCCGACGGCAAACGCCATCAGTGTTTCTGTCAGCGTGATGCCCAGGTGCTGGTAAATGTCGGCGTCGCGCACAAACCACGACCAGACCCGGGCAAAGATCTTCAACGGCTCGCCAAAGAAGAAGGCGGCCTGGCGCTCGTCGGCAAACATCATGGGCGGTATCAGCCCGGGCAGGGTCATCAGGTGCCAGAACAGAAACAGGGCCAGCAGCAGCCCGATTTGCCAGAACCACAAGGTTTGGCTGCGCGGTTTGATCAGTTTCCACATAAGCGTCTGCCGTCCTCAGGCAACCTGCAGTTGTTGCTGGTAGCCTTTGAGCACTTCATCGCGCAGCACCGACCAGATGGCTTTGTGCAGTTCGATGAAGCGCGCCGTCATCTTGACTTCGGCCACGTCACGCGGGCGCGGGATGTCGATGACAAAATCACCAATCGGATGGCTGCCGGGGCCAGCGCTCAGAACCACCACACGGTCGCTCATGGCAATCGCCTCGTCCAGATCGTGCGTGATGAAGAGCACAGCCTTTTTCTTGGCTGCCCACAGCGTCAGCAACTCGTTCTCCATCAGTTGCCGCGTTTGAATGTCGAGCGCCGAAAACGGCTCGTCCATCAGGATGATGTCGGGGTCCAGCACCAGCGTTTGCGCCAGACTGACACGCTTGCGCATGCCGCCCGACATCTGGTGTGGATAGCGGTCGCCAAAGCCACCCAGGCCAACGCGGCGCAACCAGTCGTCCGCGCGGCTGCGCGCCTGCGCTGGCGAGACGCCCTGAAACTCCAGACCGGCCAGCACATTGCCCAGCGCGGTACGCCAGGGCATCAAACTCTCGGCCTGAAACATGTAGCCGGCTTGGCGGTTCAGTCCCTTGAGCGGCTGACCGAACACCGAAACCGAACCGGTGCTTGGCTCCAGCAGGCCGGCGCCGACGTTGAGCAGCGTGCTCTTGCCGCAGCCGGTTGGCCCGACCACGCTGACAAATTCGCCAGCACCAACAGTCAGGCTGACGTCCTGCACCGCCGTGTAGCGCTGGCCGGGGTCGTGCTTGCTGACAAAGGTGCAGGCAACGCCCTTGAGTTCAAGCGCGGCTGTCATCCCTTGGGGTATTTGGCGTTGGCCTTTTTGACGAAGTCGTTGGTGTAGACCGCGTTCAGGTCCAATTTTGCAGCGGCCAGTTGATCGTCCACGCTGGCCAGGGCCCGAAACGCCGTCTGCGCGCCCTTCTCGGGGATCATGCCGTCAGCAGACAGTGCGCCCTTGGCAGCCAGAAAGGCGTCGATGTAGACCGCCCGGTCGCCCATCAGGAAACTCTCGGGGACCGTCTTGATGATGTCGGCAGCACCGGCTTTCTGAATCCACTTGTCGGCGCGTACGATGGCGTTCGCCAGTGCCTGCGTTGTATTGGGGTTGCTGTTGATGAAGGTTTGCATCGCGTACATGCACGCGGCCGGCATCGGACCACCGAATACTTTCTCCGACTCCGCGACGACGCGTGTATCGGAGATGATCTTCAGGTCGCCGGAGCGCTGCAGCAGCGTGATGACCGGGTCCAGATTGCTCATGGCGTCGATCTGGCCGGCACGCATGGCAGCTACCGCACCGTTGCCGGCACCAACACCAATGACGCTGACATCGCTCGGCTTGAGTCCGGCTTTGGCCAGCACGAAGTTGAGCATCACATTGGTCGAACTGCCGGGTGCAGTAACGCCGACTTTCTTGCCCTTGAGATCGGCGATGGTCTTGAAGCCAGCCATGGTTTTCGGGTTGATACCCAGCACAATCTGGGGCGCTGCGCCCTGCAGAACAAAGGCGCGCATGCGCTGGCCCTTGAACTGCATGTTGACCGTGTGCTCAAACGCACCCGAGACCACATCGGCGCTACCGCCCACCACGGCCTGCAAGGCGCGCGAGCCACCGGCGAAGTCGACGATGGTCACGTCCAGTCCCTCGGCCTTGAAATAACCCAGTTGCTCGGCGATGGTCAGCGGCAGGTAATAGAGCAGGTTCTTGCCACCCACGGCCACCGTGACCTTGGACTTTTCCAGGGCCTGCGCATGGGCCAAGTAAGGTAGTGTGGCGGCCAGCACACCGCAGGCCAACAAGTGTCGTCTTTGCATGGGTTTGTCTCCTCTATGGCGGGCTCACATCATACTGCGCGAGCCTGTTGGCTCCGGAGCCACAACAGCGAGGCGGCGATCAGGCTCACAGGCACCAGGGAACCGTAATTGAGCCAGGTCCAGCCACTGGTGGTGACCAGTACGCCGGACGAGAAGGAACTCAGGGCCAGGGTCGCAAAAACCGTGAAATTGAGCGCTCCCTGGGCCTTGTCTTTTTCCTCGGCGCTGTAGGTTTGCAAGGACAGCGTGGTGCTGCCGGTGAAGAGAAAATTCCAGCCCACGCCGAGCACGAACAGGGCGACCAGAAACTGTTGCAGTTCCACGCCGGACAGCGCAATGGCGATGCACAGGGCATTGAGGGCCAGACCGACGCTCATGATCGGCAGGGTGCCAAAACGCTTGATCAGATGGCCGGTGAAGAAGCCGGGCGCGAACATGCCGATCACATGCCACTGCAACACCAGCGCGGCGTCGGAAAACGGCAGGCTGCACTTTTGCATGGCCAAGGGTGTGGCGGCCATCAGCAGGTTCATCACGCCGTAGCCCAAGGCGCCTGCAGCCGCTGCCACGATGAACGCGGGCTGTCTCATGATCTGTGCCAGCGGTCGGCCGCCGCTGACCTGTTTCTTGAGTGGCGCTGGCGCGAACTCGATGAAGGACAGGACGGTCATGGACAGCAGGGCGACCACGCAAAGGGCCAGGTAGGCGCCGGCAAACGGGGTGCTGACGATGGTGCGGGTCTGCTGCGCCAGATTGGGTGCGATCACGGCGCCGATCAGGCCACCTGCCAGCACCAGGGAAACCGCTTTTTCGCGCCAGGCCGGCAAGGCCAGTTCTGCCGCGGCAAAACGGTACAGATTGGCGTTGGCGTTGTAGTAGCCGGCCAACAGCGTGGCGCTGCACAGCAGCCAGAAGTTCTTGTTGACCGCAGCATAAGCGCACAGCAGACAGGCCCCCAGGACGATCAGCAGACCCAGTTGAAACGAGATTTTGCGCCCGAAGCGTTCCTGTGTTTTGGCTACCAGTCCGGTGGAAAGGGCGCCACCCACCACATAAGCCATGACCGGTAGCGTGGCCATCCAGCCCAGTGGCGCCAGGCTCAGACCCACCAGGCCGTTGATGGCGATGAAGGTGATATTGTTTGTCAGAAAAAGCCCCTGACAAATGGTGAGCAACCAGAGGTTTCGGTTCATGTATTTGCTTGATTTTGCTCAGGGAGTGCGCTCCATTTTCGCTGTAAACTTCATGACATGAAATTTTGTCTGCTTTACAGGGCAGGCAGCGACATACCCGCTGTGGTGTGGTTCAATCCCAAAGCATGATGAATTCCATTTCTGACAACTCCCGGGCGCCAGCGGCGCAGCCTGCTGTTGCGCCCATGGAACTGGTTTGTCCGGCCGGCAGCCTGCCGGCCCTGAAAGCCGCTGTTGACAATGGAGCCGACTGTGTTTACCTGGGTTTTCGCGACGCTACCAATGCGCGCAATTTTGCCGGCCTGAACTTTGACGAGGCTGCCATCAACACCGGCATCCGTTACGCTCATGAGCGTGGCCGCAAAGTGTTTGTGGCGCTCAATACCTATCCGCAGGCCGCCAGCCCCGAAGTCTGGCGCGCTGCTGTTGACCGTACCGCGCACAGTGGCGTTGATGCCGTGATCCTGGCAGATCCGGGCCTGATGGCCTATGCCATCAAGACGCATCCCAACCTGCGACTGCATCTGTCGGTGCAGGGCTCAGCCACCAACTATGAGGCGCTCAATTTCTACCATGAGCACTTTGGCATTTCGCGCGCCGTCTTGCCGCGTGTGCTGTCGCTGACCCAGGTCGAACAGGTGCTGGAAAAGACGCCGATCGAAATCGAAGTGTTCGGTTTCGGCAGCCTGTGCGTGATGGTCGAAGGACGTTGCGCTCTCTCAAGCTACGTGACGGGCGAGGCACCCAATACGAACGGCGTCTGTTCACCACCGAAAGCGGTGCGCTGGGTGGAAACAGCGCAGGGGCGCGAGTCGCGTCTGAATGGTGTCCTGATTGATCGCTATGAGAGCGGCGAAAACGCAGGTTATCCGACCCTGTGCAAGGGTCGCTTTGATGTAGGCAATGAGCAGAACTACTATGCGATCGAAGAGCCGACCAGTCTGAACACGCTCTCGCTGCTGCCGCAACTGATGAAGATGGGTGTGCGCGCCATCAAGATCGAAGGGCGTCAGCGCAGCCCGGCCTATGTGGCGCAAGTGACCAAGGTTTGGCGCGAAGCGATCGATAGTTGCCGTGAGAATCCGCACCGCTACTCCGCCAAGCCGGCCTGGATGAACGATCTGGACAAGGTCGCCGAAGGGCAACAGCACACGCTGGGCGCCTACCACAGGCCATGGAAATGAAACTTTCTTTAGGCCCCCTTTTGTATTACTGGCCGCGCGAGACGGTGCTCGGCTTCTACGAGGCCATCGCGAAGACGTCGGTCGATATCGTCTACCTCGGGGAAGCCGTTTGCTCACGCCGGCGCGAACTGCGGCTGGCGGACTGGCTCGGCATTGCCGCAAGTCTGACCGAATCCGGCAAGGAAGTCGTGCTGTCAACCCAGGTGCTGATTGAATCGGGCTCAGACGTCACGCTGCTGCACAAGATCGCCGAGATGTCCATCCACGGCGACTTCATGGTCGAAGCCAATGACATGGGCGCCGTGCATTGCCTGGAGGGCAAAGTGCCCTTTGTGGCCGGTCCGCACCTCAACATCTACAACCTGCCGACGCTGCAGTGGATGGCCGCGTTGGGCATCAAGCGCTGGGTGATTCCGATGGAGATGGGGCGTGACGACCTCCAGTTTCTGCAGCAAGGCCGACCCGAAGGCCTGCAGACCGAAGTCTTTGCCTATGGCCGCATGCCGCTGGCGTTTTCGGCGCGCTGTTTTACTGCGCGCCATTACAACCTGCCCAAGGACGATTGCCAGTTCCGGTGCATTGAACATGCCGACGGCTTGCAGATGCGCACCCGCGAGGGCGAAGAATTTTTGGTGCTCAACGGCATACAGACCCAGTCGGCGCGCGTTTACAACCTGTTGCCCGAACTCGCCGGCATGCAGGCGATGGGTGTGGATGTGGCGCGTATCAGCCCGCAGTCGCAACACACGCCTGAAATCATTGCACTGTTTCGTGGAGTGCTGGCGAAAGAGACGTCCGTTACGGACGCGATGCAGGCGATGACGGCGCTCATGCCCGAACGTGCCTGCAACGGCTACTGGTACGGTAAACCCGGTCTGGAGCAGCTGGCTGTGCCGGCTTGATAACAAGGATTTGACCATGCAAGTAAGCCCCTTTGTGCTGCCCAAACCGATCGGCGATCTGCTGTCTTACCTGCCGGCTTACCCCGGCTCGCTGATGTTTGTGACCGGTTTGAATCTGGCACTGGCGAAGAACCTCGCTCCCGACGTCAGGCAAATGCTGGCAGGAAAGAAGCTGCGCCTGAAGGTCACCGATGCGCAGCTGACGTTTGATTTTGAGTGGCTCAATGAGCGCTTCTCGGCCTGCCTGAACCAGGGTGAGGCCGACCTGACCATTAGCGCCAGCGCCTATGATTTTGTATTGCTGGCGCGTCGTCAGGAAGACCCCGACACACTGTTTTTCAGTCGCCGTCTTGCCATGGAAGGCGATACCGAACTTGGCCTCTTGGTGAAGAACACGATCGATGCCATTGAACTGCCGGTTTTCAATATCGAGCAGTTCAAGCCGGCGCAAGTGCTGGCGCGCCTGAAGGCCAAGCTGGCGCCGCGCTAGCATTTAGCACGGCAAAACCGGGGCCGCCTGTGCACCTCGCTCACACCTCGCCTCAGAAGCGCATCGTCGTTGCCATCTCGGGCGCCAGTGGTGCGGTCTACGGCGTTCGCCTGCTGCAGCTGCTGGCTGAGATGGGCAATGTGCAAACACATCTGACGGTGTCCGAGGCCGGTTTTCTCAATCTCCAGCAGGAACTTGACATGGGCCGGACCCAGATCGAAGCACTGGCCGATGTGGTGTACCCGGTGCAGGACGTGGGCGCTGCCATTGCCAGTGGCTCCTTCCAGTGCGACGCGATGGTGGTGGCGCCCTGCTCCATGCGCACGCTGGCAGCGGTGGCCATGGGCCTGTCGGACAACCTCATCACGCGCGCGGCCGATGTCGTGCTCAAAGAGCGCCGGCGCCTCATCCTGATGACGCGCGAAACCCCCTTGAACCTGGCGCACCTGCGCAATATGACCAGCGTGACCGAAATGGGCGGCATCATCTTTCCGCCGGTGCCGAGTTTTTACCATCGGCCGCAGACCCTCTCCGAGATGGTTGATCACACCGTCGGCCGGGTGCTGGACCTGCTCGGGCTGCCGCAAGTCAGCGCGCCGCGTTGGGGTGGCCTGAAGGCGACAACAACCCCGCCCCGCGTGGAGTAAACACCATGGCTTACCATGACCTGAGAGACTTCATTGCACAACTGGAGCAACTGGGCGAACTGCGCCGAGTCAGTGCTCCCGTCTCACCGCATCTGGAAATGACGGCCTTGTGCGACCGCGCGCTGCGCGCTGGCGGCCCGGCCCTGCTGTTTGAAAATCCGACCGGCCACAGCATGCCGGTGCTGGGCAATCTGTTTGGCAGCACGCGCCGTGTCGCCATGGGCATGGGCGTCAGCGATGTCAGCGAATTGCGCCAGTTTGGCCATGTGCTGGCCACACTCAAGGAGCCCGAGGCGCCCAAGGGTTTCAAGGAACTGGTGGGGCTTTCGAGCCTGGTCAAGACGCTGTGGAACATGGCGCCCAAGGAACATAGCAGCGCTGCCTGCCAGGATGTGGTGTGGGAAGGGCAGGACGTTGATCTGGCACGTTTGCCGGTGCAGCATTGCTGGCCCGGCGACGTGGCGCCGCTCATTACCTGGGGCCTGGTGATTACCAAAGGGCCGCTCAAGGCGCGGCAGAACCTGGGCATTTATCGCCAGCAGGTGTTGGCTCGCAACAAGGTCATCATGCGATGGCTGGCACAGCGCGGCGGTGCGCTCGATTTTCGGGAGCATTGCGCGGCCAATCCGGGGCAACCGTACCCGGTCTGCGTGGCCCTGGGTGCCGACCCGGCAACGATTCTGGGAGCCGTCACCCCAGTGCCAGACAGCCTGTCGGAATACCAGTTTGCCGGCTTGCTGCGCGGCAGTCGCACCGAACTGGTCAAAGCCCTGGGCAGCGAGCTGCGGGTCCCAGCCTCGGCCGAGATCGTGCTGGAAGGCCACATCTACCCTGATGCGTCGCATGCCAGTGGTTTTGAGCACGCCTTGGAGGGGCCGTACGGCGACCACACCGGTTACTACAACGAGCAGGACTGGTTTCCTGTCTTCACCATCGACCGCATCACGATGCGGCGCGACCCGATTTACCACTCTAC
>CAIYGK010000596.1 GCA_903925725.1 uncultured beta proteobacterium
CCGTCGTCGTTGAACACCCGCCCTGAAAAGAGCAGTAGCTCAGGTATGAATTGCCCAGATCGAATTTGCTCGGCGACGTCGCCATACAAGGCAAGTCCAGCGACAAAAGTGCCGTGCCCGCCCGCATCGGTTGCCTCACGGTCTGGTGCTACGAACCCCTGTGAATCGCCAATGGCGGCAGATAAAAATGGATGCCCAGCGTTGATGCCGCTGTCGAGTACGGTGATGCGGGGGCAGTTTTCGGGTGGTGCGGAGACTTCAGGAAACTGGTTCACATCGGCAGTTAGCAAGTCAACAGCAAGCCCCATGCGTGGGGGCAGGTCAACCGTACGAATATCCCGGTGATTCAACAGCAAGCCCGCATTGGTGGCGTTGGCTCGCAACCTAACCAAAATCAAGGACGGTTGAGACAGTTGGTCTGAAACGACAAAACCTTGCGCCTGCGCCCAGTCGATGAAGCTGGCCAGAATTTGGGTACGTTCACGCGGGCTTTCCAATGGCCAGAGTTCAACATCCAGAAAGAACTCGGGTCGATTCGGAAGTCCGTGCTCGACAAGTGCTGCGCCTTTTCTGTTCTCAGCAGTCCAACGATCAAAGCCTTGAATGGCAAACAGGATGGCCTCACGGGTGGCTTTGCCTGATTGGGCCAGACTCACCAGTCGGGACTCAAACTCGGCAAGCCCTGCGGCGCTGGCAAACGCAAGAACAACTGACTTTTCTTCCTGGCTTACAAGTGTGATGCCATTGATCTTTTCAAGATCGGGTGCCATCAACCCGTCGCGGACGTTTACTTTCAGCAAAAGCCGGGCGTCAAAGCCCCCAATGTCATGGGCCAACGATTGCTGCCGTGCATTCGCCAGGCTGTCACGCATCGTGGCAACGAAGGCATGCATATCTGCAGGTCTAGCGTTGGGCGGTATGAATTTACGTGGATGCCGCTCTCTGATGGGTTCGTCACGAGTTATTTTTATGTGCTCGTATGACATCGACTCTCCTCCCTGAAAAATCTAGTTCTTTAGCTTGTGCTCCCGGGACAACCCCGCTTCAATGTGTTGTTTCTCAAGAAATTCTTTCCCCGTCAACACCATCTCTTTGACGGCGCGCCGCAGAACACGCTCAATATCCGCATGCGACATACCCTTGAAAAGAGTGGCGACTTTGCTGTCAGCGGGCTCAAAATTCCGTCTGACCCCAGAAGTCTTCAGGCTCAGTAGGCACTTGATCTGATCCAGGTTGGGCATTTCAAATTCAACGGTTTCATCAAAACGCCGCCACACGGCTTTATCGAGTAAAGACTCGTAGTTGGTCGTGGCAATCACTATGCTGCTGCCGCGATAGCTGTCCATCATCTGGAGGACGGCATTGACAGAACGTTTGAGTTCACCATGGTCTGCGCTGTCACCCCGGTCTTTGGTGATTGCATCAAATTCATCAAAGAGTGCGACGGTGGGGTGGTCAGAAATGTAGTCAAAGACCTTGCGGAGGTTGGACGCCGTTTCACCCAGGAAGGAGGAAATAACCGAGTCGAGACGCACCACGACCAGCGGCAGACTTAAGGCGCTGGCCAGAACCTCCGCCGCCAGCGTCTTGCCACAACCGGGTGGGCCAAAGAACAAGAGCTTCTGTGCAGGCTTTAGCCCGAATGATCGCAGCAGGTCAGCACGGTTATGTTCCTGAATAATTTCTTCCAGGGCGCACCGGGCCACCTCGGACAGCACGATGTCTTGCTGCTCGCGGACAGCCGGGCGCAGTTCAAGTAATGACAATCCGCTGTCTTTGTTGGAAGGCATGCTGGATGCCAGCTTGAGATGACCCAATGGCAGCGAGCCTGTTGACTGGGTGCCATACAGAAGCTTTTCAAGATCATTGGCAAGAAGGTGATGCTTTTTTCCGCGTTCTTCGGCAATCACGGCTTCTGACGCAGCGCGAAAGTTTGGCAAATCTCCCTGGAGTCCTGAAGTGATGAGTTGCCTGAGTAATTTTCCATTGGCCATAAATGCCCCCAATTTCCTGATGCACCGCTTGAACTTGCTTCAAAACCTGGCTCTTCTGATTTTTGATCACTTTGCCGGCGTCGGCAAAGCGATGCCAGTACTGGCTACATAAGGTCGCATTCTGACAGGTGATTAGTCCAGACACCACTGAATAACA